>CAYVCM010000030.1:0-18375 GCA_964449925.1 uncultured Clostridium sp. | reverse complement strand
AGTTTGTTCTTTTTGATTTATGTATTTTTCGTGCTTTAAAAAATCAAGCCTTTTATTTAAAAGTGCTTTCTTCATATAGTTTATATACCTTGCAAAAACCACATCATCTTTAAATTCATTTTCTAAAAATAATTTTTCATAATTAGATTTTTCTCCATAATTTTTCATTTTCATTTCTCCAATCTTATACATTGGACAAATGTCGAAAATTAAAGAAAGCTACTAACTATTTAACTATTACTTTCTATCTTTTTACATTTAATTATTTACCTCATTTAAATCACCTCAACTTAGAAAAGTCTGTAAAATCATTTCTATTAATTCTTTCGTGGTTTTTATTTTTCTGTTGTGTGTTAATAGATTCCTTTAATCTTACAGACTTTTGTCCTAGAGTAATAATACACTGATTTTATAAATTTGTCATAAAATCAGTAAGAATCGGAACGAATCGGAAAAAATCGGAATATTTTGTCGAAAAATGTTGTTCCTTTAAAGGACTTGTTTTTAGTCAACAACTTATGATAGAATATTTGTAAAATTCATTATTAGGGGGCTTGTTATGAATATTAAAATAATAGTTGCCAATAATGATATTTTATATAGTAATCTATCTAATACTATATTAGAAAATAAAACAAAAATCGAATCAAAAATCGAAATTATAAAAATATCAGAAAATAAATTAAATTCTTTTATTTACAAAAATAAAGTAAAAGATAATTTTATAATAATTGATACTTTAACATCTATCTCTTTTTGTATTAATATAATAAAAAATATAATAAATAAAATAGATAATAAAAATATCATTATTTTGCTAGTTGATTCACGAAAAATAATAGAATTTCTAAATCAAAATGATAATCAAATAGTTTTTAGAAAACATACTAAAAATATTATTCCATTATTAGACATTCTTAATATTTTGTTTCAGATTCAATAAGAGAAACTTTTGATTTAGAAAAAGAAATTGATAATATCTTATGGAAATTAGGTTTTGCGTCATACTTTAAAGGTACAATTTATTTAAAAGATGCTATTATGATGTCCTTTTATAATAAAACATTACTCTATGATGTGAATTTACTTATACAAAATATTGCTCAAAAACATAATATTTTTAATATAACTATTGTACGTTCAATAATGGATAAAACTTTAAATAATATATTAGATTTAGTTGATACTACTATCATTTATAATATTTTTGGAGACTTCTATGATGGAAGAAAAATAAGCTTAAAATATTTCATCAACTTATGTGTATATTATTTAGAAGAAAAAAATTTTTACAGTTTAAATAAAAAAAGAACTACACATTCGTAGTTCAAATTTATATGTTAATCGAATTTTTATTTTAAATACTAATAGCAAGTAATAAAATACTTGCTATTAGTAGTGATATAACTGTCGACACCTTGTTTCTCTGCCTAGTTATACCATCTTATGATTTAAAGTTTTTTAGATTCATTCTAAAAATAGTTTTATCCTTACTTAATCGCTCAATCTATAACAATAGTAAATATAATTGCTTATATCACTATTATTATCTAAATAATAATATTATATGAATAGATTTTTTCTAGTAATTCATTATACTCTTCTCTACTAACTTCAGTTTCATCTAGATTTTTAATTATTCCCAATGGTTTTATCAATTCTAATTCTTCTTGTTCAATATCTTCATCATAATACCTCAATAATTCCAAATATAAAACTTCTAATTCATATTTTGTATATTTCTTTTCTTTTACATCTATATTTAATTTTTTTATTATCTCTATGTCTTCTCTAGACAAAAATTCTAAAATATTTACATATTTTTTATTGTGATAATCATCACTCCATTTATTATAATCAAATTCTTTATCCATTCTTTTATACCTCTTTTTTTAACTTTTTTCTCATTTTTTCTAGAAATCCTAACTTAAATGTTTGGTTAGATTTCATATTATTTGAAGTCCTATTACTCATAGAATAATCATTTACTACACTTAATAATTTTTCTCTTGCTGTTAACTTATCAAGTATCATATATACGCCTTCTTCTCTACACTTATTATTCAATTCAGCACTTAAATCTCCTGTAATTAAAATAAAATCTAGTTTATTATTAAGTTTTAGTGAATTAATTTCTTTCACAACATCTATACCATTCATTAGTGGCATTTTATTGTCAGTAATAACTAAATCCGGTTCTAATTCTAAAATCATCTTTAACTCTTCTTGACCATTAAAAGCCATACCTACTATTTCTATATCGACATTTTGACTAACAATATTTTTGTTATCCTCCGCTATTTTTTTCATATCATCTGCTATTAATATTTTTGTTTTTTTATTCACTTTGTTTTCCTTTCTATTTTTTTATCTTGTAATTTGTTGATATTAAATTAGATTTTTTGTATAGACTATAATTATAGCCTATTGCTCTAAAAAAAATTGATATACTAATTTTGCTAAATTATATTAGAAAGGAGATTAGCTATGCAATTATCAGAAGCAATACAAATTAGAATTGATTACTTTTTAAAGAAAAAAGGCTTATCTTCTTTATGGGATTTATACAAAATTAGTGGTGTACCTAAATCAACAATAAATGCTTTATTAGGTACAGAAAAGAACAAATTACCTCGTTTACCTACATTACTTCATTTATGTGAAGGATTAGATACTAACTTAATGGAATTTTTTAATGACCCTATTTTTATTGATGTTGAAGATTCTTCTGAAGATAAGCAAAATAAAAAATAATATTAAATATCTTTCAATATTTTTAATTATACTTTATTTTTTCTTATCTTCTATATTGATTTTTATACCTCCTTTGCTTTTTTATTTGTCATATTCACTATCACTATTACAACTTATTAATTTTTCTACTTCTATAATATATTTTTCCCATTCTTTTATATTATTTTTATTAATAAGATACTTAAATAATTTTTCTCTTTCTATTTTATATTTTTCTTGTTCTTTTTTTGTTTTTTCTAATATTAATAATGTTCTTTCATTTAATTTTTGAATTTTAATATTTTCCAATCTAATTCCTCCTAGATATGACATTTTTTTATTATATTTTCTTTTTCTTTTTTAGTCAATCCATTTTACCGTCATTTTCGTTCAAAATCAGATGTATCTAGGCAAAAAAACTTTTCGACAAAAATCTACATTTTTTTACAAAATTAAAAAAACTAGATTTACTCTAGTTCTTAAATTTATTATATTAGCTGTTAATTGCATTATAAATTGCAATATTTACAAGTTTATATATAGATAAATGATGTTTATCTCTTAGTTTTTCTAACTCTCTATATGATGATTCTCTAATATTAAAATTATGTGATTCAATAATTTCATTATCTGGTCTATCATAAAGATTTACACTGTTATTCTCTATCATTTCAATTATCGCAACATTAACTAACTTATTTATAAAAGCCTCATATATATTAGATAACTCTTTTAATTTTTCATATAAAGTTGCATCTATTTCAATTCTTCTCTTTAAAATATTATCTCTTTTATAAAAATACTTATCAAAAACCATTTTTTCACTCCTTTTTGCAACACTATTATATTTTACAAAAAAGAGTAATTTAATTCCTGTTTAGTGTCATCTTTTGACGGTTTTTTGGTTTAACAATTAATTTTTATAATTGTTTTCTAAAAATATTTATTATTATATATTAATTTTTTTAGTAAGTAATTATATAATTTTTTTATAAAGGTTATTCTAAGAAGAAAAGGCTCGAAATATTCGAGCCTTTTCCTAGACCTTTTAACACATCATTTAGAGTAAAAACCCGTTGTTGCATAAACTTCTTTCAAAGTTTTTTCGGCTTTGTTACTTGCAATCTCTGCTCCATGTTTAAGGATATTTTTAATATAATCTTCATTCTCTGGAGCTGCCAATTCATAAAATTTCTTTTGAATTGGTTCAAGAGTATCAGCAACAATTTCGCCTACTGCCATTTTAAACTTACCATAACCAACCCCTTCAAACTCATGTTCAACTTCTGAAAATGTCTTTCCAGTTATTGAGCTATAAATGTTGATAAGATTTTTTACACCTAATTGCTCGTCTGAAAATTTTACCTGATTCATTGAATCCGTTGTTGCCTTTTTAAACTTCTTAATAATTGTATCTTTATCATCTAATAAAGATATAAAAGCAGACGGATTTGGATCAGATTTTGACATCTTCTTTTCCGGTTCTTTAAGACTCATAATTCTTGCACCTGTTTCAGAAATATATGCTTCCGGTATTGTAAATACTTCTTTATTATAAGTAGCGTTATACCTTCTAGCAATATCTCTTGTAATTTCTAAGTGCTGTCTTTGATCTTCTCCAACCGGAACATAATTGGCTTGATACAGAAGAATGTCAGCTGCCATTAGTACTGGATAATTAAATAATCCAACTCTTACATTTACCTGTTTCTGGGATTTATCTTTAAATTGTGTCATTCGACTCAATTCTCCCATATAGGTATTACAATCCAATACCCAAGCAAGCTCAGCATGTTCATGCACATGTGATTGTACAAATATCACATTTTTGTTAGGATCTAAACCACAAGCTAAATACTGCATAAGGGCTTTTTTTGTATTTTCCCTCAGTACATCTGGATCTTGAGGAACTGTGATAGCATGTAAATCTGCAATAAAATACATGCATTCATAACGTTCCTGAATATCTACCCAATTCCGTAAAGCTCCTAAATAGTTTCCCAAGGTCAAAATACCTGATGGCTGTATGCCACTCAAAATAAGTTCTTTCTTCATGCTTTTTGCTCCTTTCTTTTTTACTATGATGTGTCTTGGTCTACTTTCTATTGAAAGTTGTTGACATAATATCACATTTTTCCGTATTTGTCAAGCTTTTCAGTAATATTAGGAAAATTTAAAAATAAATTTCATTAATATATATTTTAGTATATTTAAAATAATATATAACTTTCTGTTTAATTATTATAAAAAATTTATATACAGCTACAATACATTTACTAATATTGATAAAAGTTTTTTCCATTTCTTAGGTATTCTAATTCTTGCATAAGTACTATCTAAATTTAGATATGTAATACAGTTTTCGACTATTATTCCATTTTTTCTTAACTCATTACTTAAATTTTCATACTTATTAGACTTTATTGTAAATATTGGTGTTTCAAAGTTGGTATATAAATAATTTTCCTTTTTTAAGACTTTTAACATTTTTTTCTTTATTTCCATTACCTCTTTCTTAGTATAATCTATCTCCTTATGATGTTTTAATATATTTCTATAAACATTTGCTGATAAATCAGAAAAAGGAAATGGTATTGAAATTTCATTATATACCTTCACAAATTCTTTGCTAGAAAACAAATATCCCACTCTATGATTTGGCAATCCATAAAATTTAGAGGCTCCTCTTAAAACCACTATATTATCATATTTTTCAACTAATTTTATAGCAGAGTTATTAGGATTCATGTATTCTCCATATGCTTCATCTATTAATACAATAATTTTATATTTTTGAGCCTTTTTTACTACTTTTTCTATATTTTCTATTTTTATTATTTGTCCTGTTGGATTATTTGGATTTTCAATATGTATAACATCATATCTATTAGTAATCATACCTAGTAATGCATTAATATTAAATTTAAAGTTTTCTTCATTACTCATATCATAATATTCATAATTACTTTTTTTTAATTCTACTTCTGAAATAAATCTTGGAAATTGTGGAGCACAACCTAATATAATTGTATTTTGGCTAAAAAGAAATTCACTTATATTACGTATAGTCCCCATTATTCCATTTCCAAAGGCAATATTTTCTTCTGTTAATGAAACATTAATATTGTTTTTCCAATATTTTATCAATTCACTCTTTAATAAATCATATTCAATTATTGGATATCTGTTCAATTCATAATTACTATTCATTATATATTTTCTGATAATGTTTTCATCTATAAAGTCATTTGTTCCCAATGAACAATCGATTATATCATTTAAAGACTGCTCTCTTAAAGTTGTATCATCCATATAATCTCTTATTTTAAATTTTTTGTAATATTCTTCAATCATAAAAATCCTTCCTTTTCTTAAAAATAATAAATTCCTGTCCTTAATTCATAAGGACAGGAATTTATTTCCTGCGGTACCACCTTAATTAGCTTGTTAGCTCCCTCTTTTCATATACTAATATATATGTCTATTTTTTACGAGTTAGATTCTCGTCAATGCCTACTATTATTACAAATTCGGATTGCCCTCATCAGCCCATTCAGATTAATTTTCAGTGTAGTATTTCCATCATCAACTACTCTCTATAACCTTCCATAAATCTTACTCTTCTGACTCAACGGTTTATCATATTAAATTATTAATTATCTCTCATCTCGTCCATCACTATTAAGATTCTTAACATAATCTTCTACAAATTCTACAATATTTTTACTACTTCTAGAATTTTCTGTATCAAGAATTATAGTTTCAACTGCTTTTTGTACAGGCATTTGATATTTTCCAAATTCTCCTTCTTTTCTATTAATTTTTCTTGCCTGTAATATTTCACTAGGATCTTTTAATACATCCTTTAAATAAAGTTCTCCTTCAGGAAGTGGTGAATATGGAGGTACATTAATATTAGCTATATACTGTGTAGTTTGCTTAGGTGTAAAGTAACTAACATTTGATACTGATTCAGCTAATAATTTTCTAGCTTTAAAAAATTTTTCCTCTGGCTTTGCACCAATTGAAATTATTACATCACTTACATTTTTTGGTTCCCTTCCAAAAAAATTAGACATTTTAGCAACTTGTGAGTTTACATATCCATCTTGAACAAAAGCGTGTAATGTAGCATATTTTATTGAATTCTCTGATGCATTTCTTCTTTTTCCCATATCTTCCAAATCACTCTTTAAATCTTTTTCTACTCCTAGTTCTTTTTCTAATTTTTCAAGTACTTCTTTATATTCACCTGTATTAATTACACTGCTAGAAAATAAATTATCTACATAAAAATCCGTTTTTTCTGCTATATCTGGATGATATTCTTGAATATATGCTTTTGCAAAATTTATAAATTCAGAAGTTGTTTTATTAGCTTTTTGTTCATCTATTGCATTAGCTAATATTCCTGCCCCATTCATAAATAAAAATTCTATGTTAGGAATATCTCCATCTTTATTTGCTTTTTTTAATTCTTCACACATTTTAATTGATGGTAATAAATAAAGTAAAGCTCTAAAAGGCATATTCTCAGTACCACCATATACAGTTTTTATAGAGATTTTATTTAACGCATCCTTATTGTCTTCTATTTCACTACATACTTTCGAAATATTAGTTATACCATTAGAATCCATTGTTTTAAATAAGTTTCTATAAAAAGAATCTGTAGTTGTTGCACATAAGAAAACATCTAATACATTTTTTATTTTTGATGTGCAACGATTCATTGATTCAGTTACTCTTTCAACAATCTCTTTGGATGTCATTTCTTCTTTAGTATCAAATAGATTAAGTGATGATTGTCTTAAAGAACTACTTATTCTATTTGTCTCTTTCTTTGATAACTGTTCCATTTCTTCATTTCCTTTTATACAATTTTTGAGTTATTATATCACAAAAGCAATGTAATTTCAATACCCAAAAGTATGTTTGTAATATAACCCATTATATGACTTGCCATAATTTTAGTTCCAATTCACAAAACCAATAGTCTCATAGACTTCTTTCAATTTATTTTTTGCTATGTTATGAGCGATATTTGCACCTTTCTCACAAATATTTTGTATATATTTATCATTTTCAGGTAAAGATAACTCGTTATATTTTTTTTGTATTGGATCTAATACATCAGATATTGTTTCAGCAACAATTTCTTTAAACTTTCCATATCCAATATTTTTAAATTCTTCTTCTATATTTGTATGATCTTTTTCTGTAATTGCTGAATATATATCCATTAAATTCTTAATTCCTGGTTTCTCTTCTGAATATCTAATTACATTTTCAGAATCTGTAACAGCTTTTTTTACTTTTTTTAATACAGTTTTTCTATCATCCAATAATGAAATGAAAGCATCTTTATTAGTATCTGATTTAGACATTTTTTTTGTTGGATCTTGAAGGCTCATTATTCTTGAAGTATTTTCAGTAATTAATCCTTCAGGTAATTTAAAAATTTCTTTATTATAAATAGAATTAAATCTTTTAGCAATATCTCTTGCAATTTCTAAATGCTGTCTTTGATCTTCTCCAACTGGAACAAAGTCAGTATCATATAACAAAATATCTGCAGCCATAAGTACTGGATAATCAAATAAACCAACTTTTACATTGTCTTGTTTTTTTGATTTATCTTTATATTGTGTCATTCTGCTCAATTCTCCCATATAAGAAAAGCAATTTAATATCCATCCCAACTCAGCATGTTCATGGACATGTGATTGAATAAAAATAATATTTTTCTCTGGATCTAATCCACAAGCAAGATATTGCATTATTACACTTTTGATATTTTTACGTAAATTCTCTGGATTTTGTTCAACAGTAATAGAATGCAAATCAGCCACAAAAAAATTACAATCATATTCATCTTGAACTTTTACCCAATTACGTAATGCTCCTAAATAATTTCCTAAAGTTAAAATACCAGATGGTTGAATTGCACTTAATATTTGTTTTTTCATAATTAACCTCCATTTTTAATGATTAAAAAATATAAATCATTTAAACTTTATATTCTCGTATTCTTCTATTGTTCTTTCCAATATTCTTATTGCATCTAATAATTCTTGTTCCTTTATAATCAATGGTGGAGCAATCATTATAATATTCTTTCGACTTAATGTCCAAAAACCATTTTTTATTAATAATGGAATAATATCTTCTATATTAATAGGTTCTTTTGTTTCTTTATTTTTAACAAATTCAATACAAGCAAATAATCCTTTACATCTTATGTCTCCTATATGTTCATACTTACATTTTAAATCTAATAATTTTTCTTTTAAAACTTCCCCTAGTTCTCTCGAGTTATTTATTAAGTTTCTTTCTTGATATTCATTTATATTTGCTATTGTCGCAGCACACCCTAATAAATGTCCATAATTTGTTGCTCCACACATTAATGGAACATTATCGAAGTACTCTGAGATTTTTTTATTTACAATTATCGCTCCAATCTGTCATCTCTAAAAGATTCATCTCCTATATCTATATTATTTCTTTTTTTTACTTTTGATATATCCATAACTGCACTACTTAGCATAATCAAATCTTTAGCATTTATTTCTATTGTAGTATTTCTCCTTCCAGAGCCACAATAAATTACATTTTCATTTTTTATTTTGTCATCAAAATGGCAGCAATTTCTTTAGAAACTGATATTGGAGCAATTCCTCCTGACTCATATCCAAATAACTTTTCTAATTCATTGCCTGTCAGCTTTTTTTAGATTCTTTCTTTTCATATTTAATTTAGAACATAATTTAGTATAATCTATACTATCTTCAGCCTTCAAAGAGATGAAAATAAATCTTTCATCATATTTAAAAGCTATTGTTTTATAGCATTTGTCTATATTAAAATCAACTTTTTCCTTAGCATCTTTGACAGTTGGTATATCATCATGCAATATTAATTTAAAATTAATATTTTTTTGAGTTAATATGTTTTTTATATCATTTAATGCTTCCAATTTTTTTCTCTTTTTTAACAATTATGTAACATATATACCATAAATATATATGTTTTTCAAGCCTTTTTTCTTTATTTTTTTAATTTTTTTTTAATTTTTTTAATTTTTTTTAAAAAAATTATTGACAAAACAAAATTTATATGTTAACATATTGTACATATAAATAATACATATTTATATAGTGTGGGAGTATAGTTCAATGGTTAGAATAACGGTCTCCAAAACCGATGATGTGGGTTCGACTCCTACTGCTCCCGCTTTAGAGCTTTATAATATAAGC
Source organism: uncultured Clostridium sp. (assembly GCA_964449925.1). GTDB lineage: Bacteria > Bacillota > Clostridia > TANB77 > CAG-508 > CAG-269. The sequence continues at coordinate 8,383 of CAYVCM010000030.1, read as the reverse complement.
TCTAACACAAGACTCAATTTTTATTGAGTCTTTTTTTATTGTATAAGGAATTAAAAAATAGGATACCCAATTGGGTATCCCTAGTTAGAAATTTCTCGACTTATTCTTTCTTCATCAAATCTTATAATGTCAGTATTTAATTTTTTATTATAATCGATAACATCTCCATCTTCATCCCGACAAATTATTTTTTTGCTTAATCTATTTGTTGAGATGATTATTTCTATTGATGAATCATATGGTAAATTAAATATCATTATAATGTAATAAACTAATGTTGTATGATTTTCTTTAGAAAGAATTTTTAATGTTGTATCTGAATTATAATTATCTAGAATATCAATAATTTCGCTTTGCCAAAAATTATTTCTAATTTTTAATAATAAATTATTTAATAATTCATGTGATTGCGAGATATCCTTTGAATTAGAATCTTCAATAGATATTGCTAAACACAATCTATTTGTTGATTTATTATTATTATTTTTAGAAATAAATTTACTAATTTTTCTGTTTAAAAAATTAATATCGTAAAAATCATCTGTTTTTTTATTTAACAAATAACTACTTACATCAAACCGACAATCTATTATTCCGGCAAAATAATTGATTATAGAATACATTAATTTCCTAGAAGTTACTTTTTTTGTTTTGTTTTGCTTAGACATATAATTCCTCCTCTACTGTTTTTCATTTTTAACATTGAATAACTTACAAGAAATTCCTTAACTACTTATATGAATATATCTATTTTACAAGAATTTTTTTAAAAAGTCAAATTTATTCATGTCTATCAAATCATTTATATTAGGATTATAAGTTTCTCCATATTCTATCTCTATAATTTCACTAATTAAAGAAATTTGAGAATCTCTATAAGTAATATAAATATAAAATCCTAAAACAATAACGACAATTATAAATATTATAACCAAACTTATAATAAATTTCTTTTTCATAGCAGTTCACCTCTTAATTTAAGAATAACGTAATTTTTATAATCTGTCAGCCCTTTATTTTAATAAAAAATTACTCTCATTCCTAAATATACACCATCAGAATCTTGGATAGGAATACACTCTCCAGCATATCCACTAGAAGTCAAATAATCTTGTGCTGCTTGTGTTACATTTTCCATAGTATATCCATCAGTAAATAAAAAATCTTTATTATTTGCTTTTGTTGAATTTGTTATTTCTTCTTGTTTATTATCTGAACTAGAATCATTTTCTTGTTTAATTTCTTCTGATTTTCCAATTTCTATATTTTCCTCTTCTGTTTCAACTAATTCTTCTATTACACTTTGTTCTATACTTTCAACTGAATTTTCAATTATATTTTCACTTTTTATAATATCATTATTTTCATTTACAGTATTATCTTGTGTAGTATTTTCATTTACCATTATATCTTCATTATTTGTCATCATATACATTCTGATATATACACAACTTATTGTAACTATAATTATTAGAATAAATCCTATTATAATTTTTTTCCTTCTTAAATTTTTTAAATATAAATTTAAAATCTCCTGATCCTTATCAGTCATAAATCACCTCACTTCAAGCTGTTTAAAAACTCTATTGAATTACTTTCTAACTTTTCATATTCTTTTTTAAATGTATATAATTTTTTTAATTTAGAATCTATATCATCAATTTCTAATTTAATTTCCGCAATATTGTTTAATTTAATTTGCTTCTGGGTTTCAAATTTTTGAATTTTCTTTAATATCTTCTTTAGCATAATTCATCATTCCTTTTTATTGTTCTATTTTATTTAATGTTGCAATAATGTAATATCTTTGGTCTGTTGGTCTTGTGCTACTATTTAGATAAGAACATGTAGATAATTTAACTATTTTATCAGTAATCTCAACATTAGTAATTTTTATTTTACTTGTTTTTTTATAATATTCAATTTTCTCATCGTAACTCAAATTAGATATATTACTCTTTTCTATTTCAATTCCTATTGAATATACACTAAATATGTTTCCTTCATAATTACAAGTAGGTGTATAAATATTTATTTTTTGATGTTCATATAAAAAATTTTCATCAAGATAATTTTCTAACAATGAAAACATTGTTTTATTTCGCATATTATGTCCATATATTACAGTTTCACAATCTTCAAATGGTTGTTCATCTAATGTAAAAATAGAACCATTGCTATTATATTTTTTTAAATAATTATGTTTTAGATAATATAGATTTTCATCATCCTTCAATATCGGATAACTAATTTGAGTATTTTCTATTTCAATCCAAGCTATAATATCTTCATTGATTTCTTTTAAATATTCCCAATCTATTTTATCTGTTGCATCCTCTGTAAATACTTGATCTATTAAATCTTCTATATCTTTGTTGTTAGAATTACAATCTAAATAGTCTTTTAATAAAATATATCCTATCATGAACAAAACAATTATGCAGATTAATATAAATATTCTAATTATTATTTTTTTCATTTCAAAGAGAAATTTACACCTCCTTTAACATATTTTTCTTTATAGCATCTACTAAAATATAATTTAAAATTTCAAATTTTAAAGTTTCTTGCTCATCAAAATCTAAATTCATTATTTCTTTTATTTTTATAGGTGTTAATTTTCTAAAATATCTTAAACAAATATATTTATATTTTACTTTATCTACTATCTTAAATTTATTTAAAATTTCTGTTATTAAATCTTGCCATTTTTTTATTTTACATATTCTTTCTTCCAATTCAATATTTCTTATTGCTTCATCTTCTAAACTGCTACCTATATTTTTTATCCAAACACTATAAGTTTGTTTATAATTATAATTATCTGTTTCGTCAACTAATTTACATATTTTCAAATCCAAAAGTGGATATTTTTTCAAATAATACTCAATTTTCTTTATTCCTGACTTATATAAACAATTCTCCATATTCTTGTAAAAACTTTCTTGCTATGTAAAAGCCTAATTCATTCTTATTTTTAAAATTCCTCTGATATTGAGTACCATTATCTTTTTCACATATTAACATATACTGACCTTCATACTTTAATAATAAACAGTAAAATTTAGTTGTTGTTATTGCAAATAGGATGTCTTTTTTAGGCTCTATATTTTTAAAATCAGTATCTTTATTAGAAATTAAATCAACTAATTCTTCCAAATCTAAATCATCTATATCACAAATCGTTTTGTCTGCACATTCTAATATTTCAAATAGTCTTTTAATTATTTCTTTAATATCTATATTACTGACATCAAAACATTCTTTAACTTTTTTTAATAATATCTTTTTCTCTAATAAGTTTAAATCCACCTTGTGATAATTTTCTAATTGCTTAATTAACTGATGAATTATATACAAATCTTCAATATTTCCTTTTTCTTCATCAGTTAATCCGTTGTATTTTTCAAATATATTTATCATATATCGTAACCTCCTATATCTTCTATTTCATTTTTATTAGGTATAAAAAAAGAAGGACTTTGTTTATCCTTCGTTAATTCGTTTGTAATACTTTTATAATAATAATTTATGAAACTTTCTATTGGATTGTTTTGATTTTTATATTCATCTTCTTTGAGTTTACAATCGTTATATATTTTTAATAATTTATCTCTACTAACCTTATATGTTAGATGTTCTAATTTATCTCTAACAATTAACGCTATTGCATAATCTATAATCTTTATTCTTTCAAGATTATCTCCAGTTACGTATTGCAATGAATCTTTAGTATATAACATTTCATATTTTTCTAGTAGCTCATATATATTACTAAAATTTACTTTTGAAAATTCTACTGGAAATTCCTCTTTATTATTTATAATATATTTAAAGAATCTATCTATCTTATTATTACTTATAATATTATATTGTCCTTTTTGAAACATACCCCCTGTTTTATTTATGACATAGGGGGTGTCATTTGGGTAAATCTTTCTTTGTAGCACTTCTCCTTTTTCATCTGTTATTATATCTACATATAGGAAGCCCTTATTTTTAAGATTAGAAACCCATATAGAAATAGTATGTGGTATAACATTAAATAGTTTTCCTAAATAAGAATTAGACGCGTAGCAATAACCTTCTTTGTTTGATAAAACTGTTATTACAGCATATAGTAATTTTTCATTTGGCTTTAATTCATTATTAAATAAAACAGTTGATGGTATAACTGCATAATATCCTATTTTATTTTCCTCATTCACATTTTTATTTCTCCTTCCAAATAGACTTTTTTGACAATTTATAGTAAAATTAAAAAAAACTGCTCATTTTGCAGTTTTTTTGCAAGGTGTTTATAACCAAAAAATATTTATTTTTCAATATTTCTCATTTGTGTCTATATCGTACACTTTATGATTGTGTAGTTGCTATGGCAGAATATATTGCTGGTTCAGAAGATGCTTTTGTTCAGATGATGAATGATAAGGCTTATGAATTAGGTATGAGTGATACTACTTTTAAAAATTGTCATGGGTTAGATGAAGATGGTCATGTAACTTCTAGTTATGATATTGCTGTTATGTCTAGAGAATTACTTAATAAATATCCTGAGATTACTAATTATACAACTATTTGGACTGATACTTTACGAGATGGTGAAACTCAGCTTTCTAATACAAATAAATTGATAAAAAATTATACTGGTGCTACTGGTTTAAAAACAGGTTCTACTTCTCTTGCTTTGTATAATTTATCTGCAAGTGCCACACGTGATGATTTATCGCTTATTGCTATTGTTATGAAAGCTCCTTCTTCTAGTGTTAGATTTTCAGAAGCTGAAGATTTATTAGATTATGGTTTTAATAATTTTTCTTATCAAAGTTTTGGTAAAGCTGGTGATTTAATTCAAACAGTTAGTGTTGATAAAGGTGTCCAAACAACTATTCCTGTTGTGTTAGAAAATGATGCTGGTATATTATTAGCAAAAGGTACTGAAAAAAATATAGAACAAACTGTAACTATTGATGAAAATATTTCTGCCCCTATTTCTAGTGGTCAAAAAGTTGGTGAAATTTCTTTTTCTTTGGATGGTGAAGTGCTTAGTACAGTTAATTTGGTTTCACAAATTTCTGTTGATAAGATTAATCTTGCTACTATGAGTACAAAAGTTTTTTCTAATTGGTTTAATTTATTAAGATAAATTTAAAAATGAAAGATATTTTTTATATTAAAGAACCTCTTGCACATATTACTTAGAAATGTGCAAGAGGTTCTCTTAAATATTCTCAGACCTGTCCCAGTTTGCCATATAAACATATGGTAAAGGTCTTTTTTTGTAGACGTTCACTAGGCGAACGCCATTTTTTGGGGTATTACGCACCTTATACAAATGCTTTTCCCCATTCGGTACAATTTGAAGAGAGATGTTCTCCTCTCCTTCTATATGTACCCGTACACATGGTCCCTGTGTTGGAATCATACTCCCATCACAGTAACTTCTACAAGTTACTATGATTGAACCTTTTATATTCCGGCACCATGTTTCTTCTGCCGGCTTAGTAGAAAAAATAGTTTCTGTCATCACTATTTTTCCTCCTTTCAGAAATAGAGCTTTATTACTAAAGCTCGCCACACCATACCTAAAAAACAGATATGGCTAAGGTTACAATAGGAAAAAACCTATGGTATTCATTATACCACAACATGCCCTAAAACTCAATAATTTTACATATCAAATAATGAAACAGACATTTTCTCATAGTTATTTTTCAGTATCTAATTCCTGAAAGATATATCTTATAAAAGAAAATGTCTGCCAATTTTTTATACAATTATTTCAAAGATTCCATAACTTTTTCTAACATATCCCTATATTTTTCTAATTTTGCTTTTTCTTCTTCTATCTTACTTTGTGGTGCTTTGTTTATAAATCCTGGATTAGATAACATCTTTTCGCATCTTGCAACTTCTCCTTCAAGTCTAGTTTTTTCTTCCTGTAATCTTTTTCTTTCTTGTTCCATATCAACTAATCCTTCAAATGGCATATATAATTCTATTCCATCTTCTAATATGCTAATTGCATTATCTTTAACTCCTGTTTTATCTTTTTGAATTGTTATATTGCTTCCAAATCCTAATTTTAGCAAAAATTCTTTTGCCTCTTCTATTTCTTTTTCATATTTTTCGGTTACAAAAATTAATTCTGCTTTTTTAGATGGGTGTACATTCATAGTTGCTCTTGTATTTCTAATTTCTGTAATAATTGTTTTTAATCTTTCAACAAATTCTTCTTCCTCTTTAAATTCATTTTTATTATTTGCATATGGCCATTTTGATACCATCAATTCTTTATCATTATATTTTACTAAGTTTCTATAAATTTCTGTTGTAACAAATGGCATAAATGGATGTAATAGTTTCATTGAAATTCCAAATACATAGTCCAGTACATAGCAAACCTTTACTTTTTCATTATAATCTTCACTATATAATCTTGGTTTTACCATTTCTATATACCAGTCGCAAAATTCATTCCAGATAAAGTTATATATTTTGTCTAATGCTATACCTAAGTCATAATTTTCTATATTATTTGTTACCTCACTAATCAATGTTTCTAATTTATTTATAATCCATTTATCTTCTAAATTTAATAATTCTTTTTTGTACTTATCTGTTTCTTTGTCAAATACATTTATATGGAACTTGATAATGTCTTCATCTTTTACATCATTATTTCTAATAAATTTTGTTGCATTCCACATTTTATTTGCAAAATTTGATGCTTGTTCTAGTTTTTCTGGCATATATCTGATGTCATTTCCCATTGTAGTTCCTGATATTACTGAAAAACGCAAACTATCTGCTCCATACTCATCAATAATCTCAATTGGATCTATACCGTTTCCTAATGTTTTAGACATCTTTCTTCCTTGACTATCACGAACCATTCCATGAATTAGAATATCTTTAAATGGTGCTTGACCAGTAAATTCTAATCCTTGTGACATCATTCTAGACACCCAGAATGTAATAATATCAAATCCTGTAACTAGTACAGTTGTTGGATAAAAAGTTTTGTAATCTTCTGTTTCTTTATTTGGCCAACCTAAAGTTGAAAATGGCCATAATGCAGAACTAAACCATGTATCTAAAGTATCTTCATCTTGATTTAGTTTTGTGCTTCCACATTTTTCGCATTTTTCTGGAGCTATTTTTTCAACATTAATATGTCCACATTCTTCACAATAATATGCTGGTATTTGATGTCCCCACCATAATTGTCTTGATATACACCAGTCTTGTATATTGTCTAACCAATTGAAATATTGTTTTTCGTATTTTTTAGGAATAAATCTAGCTTCATTATTTCTAACAGAATCTGCAGCTTTTTTTGCTAGTTCTTTCATAGAAACAAACCATTGCTCAGAAATTTTAGGTTCTATTGTTGTTTTACATCTTTCGCATTTTGCTACATTATGTGTATAATCTTCTGTTTTTACTAGTGCTCCTATTTCTTCTAGTTTTTTAACAATTTCTTTTCTGGCTTCTAATAACTCCATTCCTTTATATTCTGGAACTAAATTACCCATTTTATAGTCTTCGTCAAATACTTCTACAATTTCTAAATTATGTTTTAGTCCTGCTTGATAGTCGTTCATGTCATGTGCTGGTGTTATTTTAACACAACCTGTACCGAATTCTCTATCAACAAAATCGTCTGCAATAATAGGAATTTCTTTATTCATAATTGGTAGAATACATGTTTTTCCAACTAAATCTCTGTATCTTTCATCATTTGGATGAACAGCAACCGCTGTGTCTCCTAACATTGTTTCAGGTCTTGTTGTTGCTACAATTATATATCTATCTTTTTCTCCTGTTATTTGATAGCGAATGTGCCATAGATGTGATGCTTCTTCTTTGTATTCTACTTCTGCATCTGATATAGAAGTTTTACAACTTGGACAATAATTAATCATTCTTTTTCCTTTGTAGATTAGCCCTTTGTTATATAAATCAATAAATTGCTCTAAAACTGCATCTGATAAACCTTCATCTAAAGTGAAACGCCTTCTGTCCCAATCACATGAACATCCTAATTTTTTTTGCTGTTCCTCAATAGTTCCACCATATTTTCTTGTCCATTCCCATGTTTCTTCTAAAAACTTTTCTCTTCCTAAATCTTGTTTTGTTTTTCCTTCGTTTCTTAATTTTTCAACAACTTTCATTTCTGTTGAAATTGCAGCATGGTCTGAACCTGGAAGCCATAATGTGTTATATCCTTGCATTCTTTTAAAACGAATTAGAATGTCTTGTATAGTCTCATCTAAAGCATGACCCATGTGTAATTTTCCTGTTACATTTGGTGGTGGCATCATAATACAAAAACTTTCTTTTGTTTTGTCCATATTGGGTTTAAAATAACCTTTTTCTT
>CAYVCM010000029.1:0-18414 GCA_964449925.1 uncultured Clostridium sp. | reverse complement strand
AAAATTTAAGATGTTCTAATCATTTTCCAATCACATTCGTCATTTATTCAATTTATATAATACCATCACCTAAGTGGCTTTTAGTGTGAATTTGAATAAATTTAAGTTAAAATCATTCTATATGATGCATATAGTAGAAAAATAGTGAATAAAATTTTCAAATATTGTTCAGGCAATTTTTTCAATAATCTAGCACCAATATATCCACCAATAGTTCCACCAATTGCACAAAGAATAGAAAGATTCCAATCTATATAATGGCTTTTATAATAGAAAAAACCACTTGTAACAACCATTGGCAATATACAAAATATGGATGTTCCTCTTGCTTTTTTATCTTCCATATTTAATAAATATATAAGTGCTGGAACTATAATCATTCCACCTCCAGTAGAAAAAAGTCCACTAACAATTCCACCAAATATTCCTATAACAGCTTTTTTTACTATATTTTTCATATTTTTATTATTTGCATTTTCTCATTTCTTATGCAAAATAATTATAAATCAATATTCTCATCTTTTATATAATATTTTGTTCCTAGCATTTTATCAGGTAAATACTGTTGCTCTACATAGTGTCCAGGAAAATCATGTGGATATAAATATCCATTACTATATCCTAAATTTTTCATATCTTCTATTGGTGCATTTCTTAAATGCATTGGTACTTCTCCTGTTTCTTTATTTTTTACATCTTCTAGTGCTTTATTAATTGCTAAATAACTTGCATTTGATTTTTTTGATAATGCAACATATATTGCTGCCTCTGATAAAATAATTCTAGCTTCTGGCATTCCCACCATATGTACTGCTTGCATTGCAGAATTTGCTACAACCAATGCTTGTGGATTTGCTAACCCTACATCTTCTGATGCACATATAACAATTCTTCTTGCTAAAAACATAGGGTCTTCCCCTCCATTTAAAGCTCTTGCTAAATAAAATACAACTGCATCTGGATCAGAACCTCTCATAGACTTAATAAAAGCACTAATGTTATCATAATGAGCCTCCCCATCTTTATCAAATATAGCTTTTCTATCTTGTACACTATTTTTGATTATTTCATCCGTAATATTTATATATCCATCTGAATCCATATTTGTTGTTAATACTGCAACTTCTAAACCATTTAAAGCTGTTCTAACATCTCCATTAGCAATTATTGCTAATTTTTTTAATGTTTCATCTTCTATTTTTATATTGTATTCTCCTAATCCATCTTTTCTTTTTAATGCATTTTTTAATATTGTATATACATTATCAATAGTTAATGGTTCTAATTTTATAACCATTGACCTAGAAATCAAAGCTTTATTAACTTCAAAATATGGGTTTTCTGTTGTTGCTCCTATTAATATAATTGTTCCATTTTCTACATATGGAAGTAAAGCATCTTGTTGTAATTTATTAAATCTATGAATTTCGTCAATAAACAAAATACTTTTTCCTGTTGGATTAATCATAAAGTTTTTTGTCTCTTCTATAACTCTTTTTATATCTGCTACTCCAGAAGTAACTGCATTAATTTTATAAAATTTATATTTTGTTGTTTCACTAATAACTCTTGCTAAAGATGTTTTTCCACATCCAGGAGGACCAAATAATATAATACTAGATAATCTATCTGCTTTAATAGTTCTATATAGTATTTTATCTTTTCCTAAAACATGTTCTTGTCCAACATATTCTTCTAATGTCCTTGGTCTAACTCTAAATGCCAATGGTTCATTATTGTTCATATTATTTCATTCCTTTCGCACCTACATAGCATTTTATATATTTTTCTGTTTCATTTTTTTCATAATATACATATTTTTGTATCTATACAGTATTTTATATATAAGATTTTTAAAAATGAATATTATCAATTTTTATTTAGTTTTATGTAATAACAATATATATTAATTAGCCTGCAACTAGATAATTTATAGCAATCCATTTATATCTTATGTAATAATGATATATATTAATTAGACAAAAGTGTTAAACCTTTTTTGATTAAATCTTCTGTACTAAGAGTTGTTTTATCTATTGTCATAAATGCTTTTTCAATATCTTTTTTATTATATCCTAAAACTTGTAATGCAGCTATTGCCTCTTGTACTTTATTATCATCTTCTATCATTTGTTTTACTTTTGAATTAGTTTCAGCAACTGTTTTATTATTTGTTGCATTAGTTAATTCTTGTATTTGTTGTTCTTTCTTAATTTTATCTTTTAATTCTAAAATAATTCTTTTGGCAGATTTAGGACCAATTCCTGGAATAGAAGTGAGTACATTTATATCTTCTGATACGATTGCTAATACAAATTCAGAAGGTGTACAAACAGCAAGCATAGCCAAAGCTGTTTTTGCACCTACACCACTAACAGATATTAGTAACTCAAACATTTTTAATTCTTCATTAGAATTAAATCCAAAAATACTAATATCATCTTCTCTTACTCTATAATAAGTATATACTTTTACTTCATCACCAATATTTCCTAAATTATCCATACCCATACTAGACATAAAAACTTTGTACCCTAATCCACCTACATCAATCACTACATACTCTGTCATTTTCATTTCTAGTCTTCCTTTTATATATGCTAACATTCTCTTTTCCTCCCTTTTTATGCTCTTCTTGTATAAACTTTATGTATCATAAAAATATGTTGCCTCTAAATCTGCTTCATGTGTTAATAAAGCAATTGGATATTTTGTATATGTTGCTCCAATAGCATTGTAAGACTCTTTTGGTTCTGTAAATCCCATATGCCATCTTATTGCATATTTTTCTTCTGGTGTTAATTTCATGTACTCTGTAATCATCATAACTGATTTTTCTCCATGACCATATGGAATAGTGTCTTCTATTGTATAATATGGTACTTTTTCCCAGACACCTAATGCATTTTTAGCATTTCTGTAATCTACTTTATAAAAATTAGTTTTACATATGTCATGTAATAAACCTATTATAATAATTGATTCTTCTGGAATTGTTATACCTTTTATATTATGCTCTACTTTATGTTTTAAAATTTCATATACTTTCATACTATGTTCTACAAGTCCACCTTCATAGTCTCCATGATATCTGGTACTAGCAGGTGCCTTAAAAAAATCTGACTTTTCTAAAAATTGAATTAAATCATCTAATCCTTCTCTATTAACTTTTCTTAATAAATTTAAAAATTCTTCTTTCATTTTTTGCCTCCAATCTTTCCCACACATTATATATATTCTCTACACAAAAGTCAAGACTTTTTCAAACTTTTGTTTGTAAGGGATTGGGAGCATGCCATTTTTGTCTCATTGGGGACGTTTCTTTTTGAGACATTTTTGATGAACATTGGGGACGAGCCAAATTGTTCAATTTTTGAACGATTTAGCTCGTCCCCAATGTTCATCAAAAATGTCCCAAAAAGAAACGTCCCCAATGAGACAAAATTTGTATGAAAATTTTCTAATTTTATGCTTCTATTTTTTATTGTAAAAGTTAGAATTCAAGACCAACATATATTTAACTTATTTATTCCAATTTTTAATTCTTTCTATGGCTTTTACTGTATTTTCTTTTGTTCCAAATGCTGTTAATCTAAAATAACCTTCTCCATGAGGTCCAAATCCACTTCCTGGTGTTCCAACAATATTTACCTCTTCTAGTAACTTATCAAAAAATTCCCATGATGTCATTCCTTCTGGTATTTTTAGCCAAACATATGGTGAATTAACTGCTCCATACACTTCAAAACCTGCTTCTTCTAATCCATTTTTTATAATTTTTGCATTTTCTTTATAATACCTTATATTTTCTTCTATTTGCTCTTTACCTTCTTTTGTATATGTAGCTTCTGCTGCTCTTTGTACAATATATGACACACCATTAAATTTTGTACAAGTTCTTCTATTCCAAAGTTTATTTAAATCAATTTCTTCCCCATTTTTTGTATATCCTTTTACTGTTTTAGGAACAACTACATAAGCACATCTTACACCTGTAAATCCTGCTGTTTTTGAATAACTTTTAAATTCAATTGCTACATCTTTTGCACCTTCTACTTCGTATATACTATGTGGTATATTATCCTCTTCTATAAAAGCCTCATATGCTGCATCATATAATATTATACTGTTATTTTCTTTTGCATAATTTACCCAAACTTTTAAATCTTCTTTTGTTAATACTGTTCCTGTTGGATTGTTTGGAAAACATAGATAAATCATATCAACTTTTTCCTTTGGTAAGTCTGGTTTAAAATTATTTTTTGCTGTTACTGGTAAATAAACAATATTTTCATACATTTCTGTTTTTTCATTATATTTACCACTTCTACCAGACATTACATTTGTATCCAAATATACAGGATATACAGGGTCTGTAATTGCGACTTTGTTATTTTCAGCAAATATATCTACAATATTACCACAATCACATTTTGCTCCATCTGATACAAATATTTCGTCTGGTTCTATATCTACTCCTCTTGCTTTATAGTCATTTTCTACAATTGCTTTTCTTAAAAATTCATATCCTTGTTCTGGACCATATCCTTTAAATCCTTCAGCTATTCCAATTTCATCTACTGCTTTATGCATTGCTTCTAAACATGCTGGAACAATTGGTTTTGTAACATCTCCTATTCCTAATTTTATAACTTCTTTTTCTGGATTATTTTTTGTATATTCTGCTACTTTTTTTGCTATTGTGGAAAATAAATAGCTCTCTTGTAGGTTTAAAAAATTTTCATTTATATAACTCATATTAATCACTTTCCTTTCTTTTAGAGTTTTTTCCATCACTTGATTTCTTTATGAATTTTTAAAACTCTTCATAAAGTTCACCCTCAAAAACTGTTACTGCTGGTCCTGTCATATATACATGATTATCTTCTTTACTCCATTCGATTTTTAAGGTTCCACCCAATAACTCTACTTCTACTATATTTTCTGTAAAACCATTTAAACAACATGCTACCACAGATGCACAAGCACCTGTACCACAGGCTAAAGTCTCTCCAGCACCTCTTTCCCAAACTCTCATTTTAATATAGTTTTTATCTACAATTTCGATAAATTCCACATTTGTTTTATTTGGAAAAGCTTCATCTATTTCTAATATTTTTCCATATTTTTTTACATCAAATTGTTTTACATCTTCTACAATTGTAATTGCATGTGGGTTTCCCATCGATACACAAGCAAATGTAAATTCTTTATCTTCTGCTTTTAGTTTTAAATTTTTTACTGGTTCTTCTTCTGAAATAACAGGTATTTCTTTAGGTGTTAAAATAGGTTCTCCCATGTCAACTTTTACTGTTTTTACTTTTCCCCCTTCTATATTTAATTGTAATGTTTTGATACCTGCTAATGTTTCAATAGTAACTTCTGTTTTAGTTGTAAGTCCTTTGTCATATACAAATTTTCCTACACAACGAATTCCATTTCCACACATTTCAGCTTCACTACCATCTGCATTAAACATCCTCATTTTAAAATCTGCAACTTCACTTTTACATATTAGAATTAATCCATCTGAACCAATTCCAAAATGTCTGTTGCTAACAAATTGAGCTAGAGATGACTCTTTTTCTATATTTTGATGGATTGCATCCATATAGACATAATCATTCCCTAGCCCCTGCATTTTTGTAAATTTTATCATTGTATTTCATCCCTTTCTAAAGGTATAAATAAAAATTGTAATTATTTTCATTTTTCACCTTTTTTAGGTATTAATAACCGATGTAATATAATTATATTTCATCGGTTATTATTTTATCATAATCTTCTATTTTTGTAAATAATTATTGAATATAGTCTTTGTCCTCAGAATAAGGTATATCCTCTTTTGTAAAACTCCATGGATTTTCTGAAACTAAAATTCTCCACAAAGAAGCATATGGTTCTTGTGTAAATTCTTCTGTTAAAAGATCTAAATTTATCTTTGGAAGTATATCTAAAGGGTTAATTGTATTTTCAAATCCTGTTTCATCTGTATTAGATTTTCGTATTTCTAAATGTAAATGTGGCACTCTAGAGCCACCACTACAACCTGTTTTCCCAATAATCTTTCCTTGTTCAACTATATCTCCTGGTTTAACAAAAGATTCACGCAAATGTCCATATACTATTCTCCTTCCATCATCATTTAAAATTTCTACTTTATTTCCATATCCATCATTAAATGCATCATATCCTTCTGTGGTTGTTCCATCAAACTCTGCCAGTATTACTTTTCCTTTTGCTATTGCCTTTACTTCTGTTCCAATATCTGCTGTAATATCAAAACCAGAATGTGCCCTTTCTTTAAATAATACATAATGATTTTTTCTGATTCCATATTTATCATGTTCTGCCATTTTGTACTTTGGTTGTATAGGCCAAATATAACTGTCCATTTTTTCATTCCTTTCCAAATGCAACAAGGTTAAGCATCTTATAACTCTATACCTTGTTCGTTTTCTATTTGATGTAATTTTTGTTTTAATCTAATTATTTTACTTGCTTTACTTTGTATATCTTTAACATTTCCTGTATATTTGCTAGGATAATGCCTTGTTCTATTTAATCTTTTAAATTCTTTCTTTTCATAATCTAGTTGTTCTTCTATTATATATTGTTGTTTTTTTGAAGACAATTTTTTGTTTTGAGAATTATATCCATATAGTACAATTAACTTATCTTCTATATCTTCTAAATATTGTTGTATATCTTCTCTATTTATTCTAGTAATATGTACTTCTCTGTCTCTGCCTTTCCTTCTATTTACAAATAAATTGTCCTTCAATCCAAAAAATTCTGAAACATATTTTGAAGATAAATTTTCTCTATGTAATGTAGAACATAAAAATATTTCTTTGTTTTGTGGATTTTCAAAAAAACGATTTATATGTTTTTTTATACCTTCATATACTAATGCTCTTGCTGTTCCATTATGCCTTTTATCTGGATCTGTAATATATGTATCTATTTCTATACTATTTTCTGTATTTGCTAAGTAATATTGTTCTTCATTAAATGTTAGTTTTTCATGTATTTTCAAATTCCCTTTTGTTAGCACATCTTGATGTTCTTTTTGTAATTCCATTAAGTTTTCATATTCTAAAACATCATGATTTTTTACCTTACTTAAATCAATTTCTTTTCCATATATTTTACTGATGTCATCTGCTGTCATCCAATAAAATTGTTCATATTGTTTCATCAATTCTGTGTTTCCTGTTCTTTCTTGCTCTTTTTTAATGTATTCTGACATATATGTATTTAGTTTTTCTCTTAATGGACTTTTTTCATCAAATTGATTTTCACTCTGTAATTCACTTTCCATAAATTTTGTTATATTTGCAAATTGTGGATATTCTTGTAATACTCTTTCTCTCGCATATGCATATGCCTTTATTTTTTCTGCATAGCTATTTAGTGCTGCTTGTTTATACTCTGTTTCTGTATATTGCCTTTTTACATATTCTTGATATCCTTTCCCTACTTTAAAATATTTTGTAATATCATTATATGTAAATGGTTTTTGCCCTTGAGTAATATATGCAGCTGATACAACTTCATCTTTATCATCTACACTTATCATGACAGTGTTTTCATCAGATTCTGCATATTCTTGAATATCTTCTTTTCCTGTAATAAATAATTGCCCTATCTTTCCATGTTTTTCCATGTCTGTTAGAACTCTTTTTTCTAAATCAGCTACTTGGTCTAAATATTTTTCTTCGTTTTCTTTGGTGAGTTCTAATATTTTTATTCCCATATGCTTCTCCTTTTCATAGGTTCTATTATATCCTGTATTAAGTATATTTTCAAGTTTAATTTCCTTGTTTTTTGACAAATATGTAAAAAGTATGATTGAATGAAATCTTTTTTTGTGCGCGCTTTTTTCTTTTTATTAAGGAGGATAAAATTATGAGCTGTGAATATGATGAGAAAGGTTATAAAAGAGGAGAAGGCGATCGCTTTTGGGATTCAGCAGAAGTAACAAAAGCCTTAAACAATGGCGACTTAAAAAAAAACTAGCACAGGTGGGATTTACGACCCGATAACGGGTCAATATTATTGGCCCGATGGTACCAAACGCTAGGTTCTTGGTATCATCACATGTAACTCGTTAACTGCACACAAGCGCACAATGAGGTTGGTTGCAATTGCAGCCTGGAGGAATTGGTTTACACCAATTCCTCTTTCTTTTCTTAATTTTTTATGAATTATATTTCAAAATTCTTATTTTTATTATATAATGAAAACAGAAAAGAGGTATTATGAAATTATTTAGAAAATTACTATTGTTTATTTTAATATTAATTTTAATTGCTATCATAATATGTGGAGTCATTGGTTTTGTTGTTTATTCTAAAGCCTTATCTGAAAAACCGCTATTAACTAGAACTGCAGAAATAACAGATGATGAGCATTATACACCTTTTGATGAATTATCACAAGATTATATTAATGCCGTTATTTCTGTTGAAGATAAAAGATATTATGAACATGGTTGTATAGATTTTATTGGAATTGCTAGAGCTATTTGGACAAACATTAGAGCTGGTGAATTGCAAGAAGGTGGTAGCACAATTACACAACAAGTTGCAAAAAATCTAGTATTTAATCAAGAAGAAACTCTTACTAGAAAACTTGGAGAATTTTTTGCTGCTTATGATTTAGAAAAAAAATTCACCAAAAATGAAATTTTTGCACTATATGTGAACAGTGCCTATTTTGGTGAAGGTTATTATGGTATTTATGATGCTAGTATGGGCTATTATGGAAAAGAGCCAAAAGATTTGAATTTAGCTGAAGCTTCTATGCTTGCTGGTGTTCCTAATGCTCCTTCAATATATGCTCCAACAGTTAACCCAGATTTAGCACGACAAAGACAGGCTCATGTTTTAGAAACTATGGTTGAAAATGGATATATTACACAAGAAGAAGCTGATGCAATTATTGATGATTAAATAATTTACTTTTTGATGTAAAAAGGAAAATCTAAACACGATTTTCCTTTTTTTCTTTTTTCTTATTATTTGATTTTTCCTCCACCCAAAACAATACCAGCTTCATCATAAAACACAACAGATTGTCCTTTGGTAATTGCTCTTTGTGGTTCTTGAAACACTACTTTTATGGTTTCATTTTCTTTTATAACTTTTGCTCTTGCTTCTTTTGCTCTATATCTAATTTTTGCAAAACATTCTAAGCCTTCTCTTAATTTATTCTCAACATTTACAATCCAGTTGACATTTATTGCCTCCAATTGGTTACTATATAATTCAGTTTCTGCCCCAACAATAACTTGATTATTTTTGATATCTAATTTCACAACATATAAAGGTTCTTTATATGAAATTCCTAATCCCTTTCTTTGCCCTATTGTATAATTAATTAATCCATTATGAATACCTAAAACTTCTCCATTTGTTAAAACAATATTTCCCTTTTTAGGTTCTTTTTTTATATGTTTTTTTAAAAATTTTTGATAATCATTATCGTTAATAAAACAAATTTCTTGACTATCCTTTTTTGTTGCAACTTCTAATCCATATTCTTCAGCAAGTGTTCTTGTATCTTCCTTACTTACATTGTCTTGCAATGGAAATATAATAAATTCTATTTTTTCTTTTGGAATTGTATATAAAAAATATGTCTGGTCTTTTTTCTCTTCACTTGATTTTCTTAAAACATATTGTCCATATTTTTCTGAATATTCTTTTTTTGCATAATGACCTGTTGCTACATATTTGCAATTTAGTTCTTTTGCTTTATCATAAAAAATACCAAATTTTAAATATTTATTACATTCTACACAAGGGTTTGGTGTTCTTGCATTTTCATATTCAGAAATGAATGTATTAATTACATGACAGTTAAACTCTTTTCTAAAATCTAAAACATGATGCTCTATTCCTAGTTTTTCACATACTTTTTTAGCATCTTGTATCGCTTGTTCGTTTGGTTCATCTAACAAATTCATTGTACAGCCAATGACTTCATATCCTGCTTTTTGCAAAAGAATTGCTGATACAGAGCTATCTACTCCTCCACTCATTCCTAATAATACTTTTTCTTTCATTAAAATACCTCGTTTTTATATTGATCTAATTTTTATTTTGAAAGTGCTCATGATTAAGCTATTTTACATTTTTCCTTTACTTCTTCTAATGCTTTTGATACTTGGTCTGGACAAGATGTTCCTTTTGTACCACAAGGAATTCCTTTTAATCTTCTGATTGCTTCATTAATATTCATTCCTTCTATCAATTTAGATACTCCTACTGTATTTCCAGCACATCCTCCAACAATAGTTAATTTTTTTATAATATTTCCATCTAATTCAATTATCATTTCTCTTGAACAAACACCACTTGGTTTATATCTATATTCCATAATAATTCCTCCAAATCTAGTTATTTTCATCCAAATCTAGTTTTATATGTACATCTTTTAATTGTTGTTCTGAAACAACAGAAGGTGCTCTCATTAATAAATCTCTTGCTCTTTTATTCTTTGGAAATGCAATAACTTCCCTTATATTTTGTGAATCTGCAATTAGCATAATCATTCTATCTATTCCAGCTGCAGCACCTGCATGTGGTGGTGTTCCATATTGGAACGCATTATATAATGCACCAAATCTATTTTTTACATCTTCTTTACTATATCCTGCAATTTCAAATGCTTTTACCATAATTTCTGGATTATGATTTCTAACGGCTCCTGATGCCATTTCATATCCATTACATACTAAGTCATATTGGTATGCTAATATATCTAATGGTTCTTTATTTTCTAAAGCTTCTAAACCACCTTGTGGCATTGAAAATGGATTATGGCTAAAATCAATAGTTCCTTCATCAGATAATTCATACATTGGAAAATCTACAATAAAACAGAATTTATATACACCTTTTTCTATTAAATCTAATCTTTTTCCTAATTCTATTCTGACTAAACCTGCAATTTTTTGTGCTTTTTCAAATTCATCTGCAATAAAAAATATACTTGCATTTTTTTCTAGTCCAAAATCTTTTTCTAATTTTTCTTTGATTTCATCTGTAATAAATTTAGCTATTCCTCCTTGCACATTTCCCTCATTGTCTAATTTTGTCCAAGCTAGACCTTTTGCTCCTACTTCTTCAGTTGTAGCAAACTCACCCATTTTATCAAAGAATTTTCTTCCTTGCTCTGCACCATTTGGTACTATAATTGCTTTTATAGTTTTATTTTTAAATGCATTAAAATCAGAGTTTTTAAATATTTCTGTTACATCTTGAATAATTAATGGATTTCTTAAATCTGGTTTATCAATTCCATATTTCTCCATTGCTTCTTTGTATGGAATTTTAACAAATGGTCCTTTGTCAACTTTCCAATCTGTATATTTTTCAAATGTATATGGTACAACTTCTTCTATTACTTTAAAAACATCTTCTTGTGTAGCAAAACTCATTTCGTAATCTAATTGATAAAATTCTCCTGGTGCCCTATCTGCTCTTGGGTCTTCATCTCTAAAACATGGTGCAATTTGATAATATTTATTAAAACCACTAACCATTAATAATTGTTTAAATTGTTGTGGTGCCTGTGGAAGTGCATAAAATTCCCCTGGATTTAATCTACTTGGCACTAAATAATCTCTTGCACCTTCTGGAGAAGAATTGGCTAAGATTGGGGTTTGTATTTCTGTGAAACTTAGCTCGTCCATTTTGTCTCTTAATGTCTTTAGAATTTTAGAACGTAATAAAATATTATTATGCAATTTTTCGTTTCTTAAGTCCAAAAATCTATATTCTAATCGTAAATCTTCTCTTACTTCTTGATCTGTATTAATTTCGAAAGGAAGTACATTTTTACATTTTCCTAATACTTTTATTTTTTCTGCAACAACTTCAACATCTCCTGTTTTCATATGTTGATTTTTACTTGCTCTTTCCACAACTTCTCCATCTATGTGTATACAGCTTTCTGTATGTAATTCTTTTACAAGTTTTTTTAATTCTTCATCATTTACAACAATTTGTGTAATTCCAAATTCATCTCGCAAATCTATAAAGGTCATTCCTCCTAAGTCTCTTATTTTTTGAATCCATCCTGCTAATTCAACATGCTCTTTTACATTTTTGATAGTTAATTCTCCACAATTTTTTGTTCTGTACATTTTATCTCATCCCTTCTTTAAGTATCTATCCTTTTTTAACTTTTTTATTTATTTTATCTTACATATATTACCACAAATTCCGCTATTTTTCAATATTTATATTCATAAATAAATATTTTAGTTTTTTATTATGTTAATGTTCAGAGTTATCTCTGTGACATATTTTCATATTCTTTCTTATCTTTGAAAAACATTCATTTCACTTCTTATATATTAAATCATAATTTTTTCCTTATTACAATAATTCGTATTTTTTATTGAAGTTTTTTTTATTTAATGTTATGATATTTTTGATAGAGTATAAAATTTATATTTTTAATTAAATTAATCCATTTAGAAAGGAATATATTAATTATGAAACAACCAGAATTTGATTTTTATGATAAAACAAGTTTAAAATCATATAACTTAGATAAAACAATGAGATATCAATTAAATATGTTAGATACCTTAGATGTTTTTACAAGAAAGCATTCCGAAAATGTAGCAGCTTTGACTTGTAGACTTTGCGAATATTTACATTGTACTAAGGGTTTTACTGAATATTGTACTATTTGTGCATATTTACATGATATAGGTAAACTATTTATTCCACCTTCAATTTTGCAGAAACCTGCAAAATTAACAGAAGAAGAATTTGAAGTTATGAAAAAACATACTACTTTAGGATATGAAATGTGTATGAAAGATTTAAAATTAAGACCTTATGCTGCTGGTCCTTTATATCATCATGAAGCTTTAAATGGTACTGGTTATCCTAAAGGATTAACTAAAAAGGATATTCCTTATGAAGGTCAAATTATACGTGTTGCAGACGAATATGATGCAATTGTTAGTAAAAGACAATATAAATCGCATGTTGGTATTTCAGATACATTAAAAATTTTAGTAGAAGAAACTAAACCTTCTGTTACTCCAGATTATTCTGGAACTTTAGGACATCTTGCTGAAGAAGCTCAACTTGGAAAAAGTAATCCTGTAATTGTTCGTACTTTGTTTAAAGTTGTTATTGATGATATCGAATATGAAATCACTTGCACACAAAGTTATCTAGATACATTAACCGAAGATATTAAAAGATTAAAACAAATGAAAAAATATAAGGAAAAAATGGAAAAATCTAATAGCGAGAATAAAAGAAATTATTATGCGGAAGGTATAAAAGTTTTAGCTAAATCTGGTGAAAATGTTGATAATGTCGACGAAGTATATCAAGAATATATAGAAGCTTACAATGTTAGAAAAGCCATAATTGATAATTTATATCATGAAATTAAAGCTATTAAAAAATTAAGAGTTTAAAAAAAGCAATAGTGAGTTTTTTAACTTTTTCTCTATTTATAAAATTTTAAAGCTTATATCAATTATACAATTAAAAATTAAAGAGAATCTATTATGATTCTCTTTACTCTTCTAGCCCAAAACTTACTCCTAATGCATCATTTAATTGATGAATAATTTTTGCATCATTTATATGTCCTATTTTTTCTTTTAATCTACTTTTATCTATTGTTCTTATTTGTTCTGTTAAAACTACTGAATTATTTTTTAATCCACAACTTTCTGAATCTATTTCTATATGTGTTGGTAATTTATTTTTTCCAGTTTGTGAAGTAATAGCTGCTGCAATAACTGTTGGACTGTATTTATTTCCTAAATCATTTTGTATTATTATTACTGGCCTAACTCCACCTTGTTCAGAACCTACTACTGGGCTTAAGTCTGCATAAAACATATCTCCTCTTTTTATTACCATTTGTTTCACTCCTAATATTATTATATAATCAAGTGTGTGTTTTATTTTAAATATTAGTCATGTAAAGTTTTTACTCAAACTCTACTTCTTTATATATTATGTAAATAGATGTTTTTTTGCTATTACTCTTAATCTCCATTTTAGTAGGATTTCCTGTTTCTTTGCTTATATATAGTGTTCTATATTTTGTATATGGATTTTCTTCATTTTCAACTTCTAGTATAATTTCATTATTTTTTTCTTCATATTCTTGCTTTTCACTTTCTATATATGTTTCTATAAATGTGTTTAAATCTAAACAATTGTCTGTCATATATTCATAGTTTGTATATATTTTACTAATATTTAGATTTGTATTTTCTACCTTTAATTCATTTTCAGTTTTTGTAATTTTTATACCTGCAATATTTTCTGGTTCTATTATTTCTTGTTCTGAAAAATCAGGTGCTATATATGTCTGTTTTATTATATATTTGTTCACATTTTTATTACTAGTTATTTCTACTTCTATTGTTGTTTTATATGAACTAATATTTAAAATATTTTCAATAATTTCTTGACTACTACTATTATTTCCAATTTTTATTTTTTTACTCTTAGTCATACAAAAAAATATAATAAAAAGAACAATACTAATACTTATTATTATTATTATTTTTTTTAACAATTTGTATTTGCTCAAAAAAAAGCCTCCTAAAAATATTGAAGTAAGTTTATGCCTAAATACCTATTCTTTCAAAAGTATATTAATTTGAAAAAATTAAATATTTGACTATAACTTTGCTACATATTATTCTAGAGACTTTTAAAATATTCTTCTATTTTACTAATTAGCTCTTCTTTGGTTTCTATCTTATTAATTGAATTTCTAAATTCACTTGAATTTTTAAGATTTTTAGTATACCATGCAATATGTTTTCTTAGTTCTTTAACTGCTATTTCACCTTTTTCTTCAACAGCTAAATCTATGTGTTTTTTTATGATTTGTAATTTTTCATGATTTGCAGGTTCTTCTATTATCTTGCTATTTTCTAAATATTCTATTATCTGTTTAAATATCCATGGCTTTCCAAAACTTCCTCTTCCAATCATAATTCCGTCTACACCTGTATATTCAAACATTCTTTTTGCAGATTCTCCATCTACTATATCTCCATTACCAATAACAGGAATATGTACATTTTCTTTCACTTTTTTTATAATATCTAAATCTGCTTTTCCTGTATAAAATTCGCTTCTTGTTCTTCCATGTATAGTTATGGCAGATACACCAGTATTTTCTGCAATTTTTGCCATTTCTACTGCAACTATGTGTTCTTTATCCCATCCTGTTCTCATTTTTAATGTTACAGGGACCTTTGAATTTGTAATAACTGCCTTTAAAATAGTTTCTGCTTTTTCCAAATCTAATAATAATTTGCTACCATCACCATTTTTTACAACCTTTGGTGCAGGACATCCCATATTGATATCTATAATATCTGCAATGTTACTTATCTGTTTTGTAGCATATATCATAGATTCTTCATCACTACCAAAAATTTGCATACTAATTGGTCTTTTTTCTCCATCTGTATTTAATAGCCTTTTAGTTTTTAAATCGTTATGAAACATTGCTCTTGCACTGGCCATTTCTGTACATACCATTCCTACACCATATTCTTTACATATCATTCTAAACGGTCTATTGGTTACACCTGCCATAGGTGCTAATATCAAATTGTTTTCTAGTTCTACATTTCCTATTTTTAATTTCTTTATGTAATTCATAAATTCTCCTTGTAAAGTATATGTTATTGTACAAATATTGTTTTTTGTCTTTTACCACTAATATTTAATAATAAACCTATACATATAAAGTTTGTAATTAGTGAACTTCCTCCATAACTGATAAATGGTAAAGGTACACCTGTAATTGGTAATAATCCCATTACCATTCCTATATTTTCTAATACATGGAATAAGAACACACCTGTAATTCCAATTGCTATTAAAGAGCCTGTTCTGTCTTTTGCAGTTTTAGCTACATAAATACATTTTGTTATTAAGTAAACATATAGTAAAATAATAGCTCCTGCTACAATAAATCCCATTTCTTCTCCAATAACAGAATAGATAAAGTCTGTTGTTTTTGGATATAAAAACCCTAATTGTGTTTGATTTCCCTGCAATAATCCCATTCCTGTTAGTCCACCAGAACCAATAGCAATTTTAGATTGAATAATGTTATATCCTGCTCCTCTTGGATCTGATTCTGGATTTAAGTATACATCAATTCTTGTCTTTGCATGTTCTGGTAATACAAAATTATATAATAATGGTACAGATATAATGACTAGCAAAATAGTCCCTATAATATATTTCTTGTCCAAACCAGCTGTAAATATCATAAGTACAAATGCTGCAATAAATGCAAGTGCCGTCCCATAATCTGGTTGCATAGCAATTAATAACACCGGAACAGCAAGCACAGCACATACAATTAATAATCTTGTAAATCGGTTAATTTCATCTTGCCCTTTGCGTTGAATATTTATTATTGTATATGCAAGGAATAATATTACTGCTATTTTGGCAAATTCACCTGGTTGAAAAGAAAAAGCACCTATATCAAACCAACTAGTTGCTCCATTAACCGCTGATGTAAATAATACAGCAATTAATAACACAATAAATATACCATATATAACTGGTGATACTTTTACTAGCAAATTATAATCTATAAACATAACTATAATCATGATTATTATACTTACTACAAACCATATGATTTGCTTTGTAAATTCTTCATATTCTGTTTCTTGTGAGGCAGAAAATAATGCAATCATTCCTATTATACATAGAATAATTGCAGTTACTAGAATTCCCCACTCCATATTTTTTAATTCTCTTTTTCTCATTAAATCACTCTTTTTCTATATATTATATAAAAATTTTCCTTTTATTTTTTTTCATTTTTTCAAAGGTCATTTTTATTCTTTGATTTAACTTTTCTTTTGTTTTTTATCTGCAACTTTTTCTTTATTTTTTGAATGAGTTTGTTTCTCTATGTTGTCTGTATTTTGATTTTGTTTATCATTTTTTTCATTTTGCCTATCTATATTTTTTTCTTCTTCCTCAGATTCTTCTTGATTAACTATTTTTTTATTAGTTTTTGTTTCATTATTATCGTTATTTTCATTTTTTGTTTCTTGAACTTGAGACTCAATTTCTTTATTTTCATCATTACTTTCATTTTGTTTTTCTAAGTTTGTATCTTCTGGTTGTTCTTCCTTTTTCTTTTCTTCTTTATTTTCACTTTTTTCTGTTTTTCTTGCCTCATTTTTTATATTTAATATAGGAATATTCGCATATAAAGCTGGAGCACCATTTGTACCATCTTCATTTTCTTTATTAGTTAATCTAACATCAATTGCACTTTCATCTATATCTATATATTTTTTGATTACTTCTATAATTTCTTGTTTCATTAATTCTAAGAAATCTGCTGAAACATTTGCTCTATCTTGCATAAGAACTAAGTGTAATCTTTCTTTCGCAGCTTCTTTTGAGTTTGGTGATACTTTTTCTTCTTTTTTTCTTAATTTATTAAAGAATTTCATTATGTTCTCAAACATTCTTAAATTTCCCTCCAACTTTTGTTATTATGATTTTTTAAACAATCTTTTTAACCTTGCAAAAAAACCTTTTTCTTTACCTGGTATAGTTACTTCTATTTTTTCTCCTAATACTCTTTTTGCTATTTCTATATATGCTTTTCCAGATGGTGCCCTTCTATTTTGGATAACAGGTTCTCCTTTATTTGTTTGTGTGATAATATATTCGTCATCTGGTACAACACCAATTAAGTCAATGGATAATAAATCAACAATATCATCTACATCCATCATTTCACCTTTTCTTACCATATTTGGCCTAATCCTATTAATTACAAGTTCTGGATTTTTTATATTAGAAGATTCTAAAAGTCCTATAATTCTGTCTGCATCTCTTATAGCAGATATTTCTGCTGTGGTTACAACAATAGCTCTATCTGCTCCAGCAATTGCATTTTTAAAGCCTTGCTCAATTCCTGCAGGACAGTCTATTAATATATAATCAAATTCTTCTTTTAGTCTTCCTACTAAATTTTTCATCTGCTCTTCATTTACTGCGCTTTTATCTCTTGTTTGGGCTGCTGGTAATAGGTATAATTCTTTGAAACGTTTGTCTTTTATTAATGCTTGTCTTAATTTGCATTTTTCTTCTACAACATCAACAATATCATATACAATTCTATTTTCTAATCCCATAACTACATCTAAATTACGCAATCCTATGTCTGTATCAATTAATGCTACTTTCTTTCCTTCTAATGCTAAACTGGAACCTAGATTTGCTGTTGTTGTCGTTTTTCCTACTCCACCTTTACCTGATGTGATAACAATTACTTCTCCCATAATTCTCCTCCTTAGGATTTAAAAACACATATTTTTTGATGTGTATATCATATAACGAAATC
>CAYVCM010000028.1:0-18648 GCA_964449925.1 uncultured Clostridium sp. | reverse complement strand
AAATTAAATATAATATTACTCAAATGGATAAGATGATAAAAATTTTAGGTGAATAATATTCATCTAAAAAATATATAAAAACATAAAAGGAGGAAAGAATTATGGAAAGAAAAGATGCAATTAATTTATTAAAAAAATATAATAAAGAGGAATTTCATATAAGGCATGCTCTAACCGTAGAAGCCGTTATGAGATATTTTGCAAAAGAAACAGGAGAAGATGAAGAATTTTGGGGAGAAGTAGGATTGTTACATGATGTTGATTTTGAACAATATCCAGATGAGCATTGTAAAAAAGCACCAGAATTATTGAAAGAAATTAATGCAAGTGAAGATATGGTACATGCTATTTGTAGTCATGCATATGGAATTTGTTCAGATATAAAGCCAGAAGAGGAAATGGAAAAAGTCCTTTTTGCAGTTGATGAGTTGACCGGAATTATTTGGGCTGCAGCAAAAATGAGACCATCTAAAAGTACAAAAGATATGGAACTTAAAAGTTTAAAAAAGAAATTCAAAGATAAAAAATTTGCAGCTGGTTGTTCAAGGGATACTATTATAACTGGTGCAGAACAATTAGGATGGGATTTAGATACTTTATTAGATAGAACATTACAAGCTATGAAAACATGTGAAGATGAAATTGAAGAAAATGTGAAAACAGAAATAATATGAATAAAAGAGTAAAGGAAGATAAAATGGAATTTAAAAAAATAAAATATGAAAAAGAAAAATACATAAATCTTTTGCTAGAAGCTGATCCAGATGAGGAAATTATTAGAGAATACATAAAAGATGGAGAAATGTATGGGATTTTTGAGAATGATAAATGTGTTTGTGAAGTTGTTATAGTAAAAATAGATAATGACACTTGTGAACTTAAAAATATTGCAACATTAAAAGAAGCAAGAGGAAAAGGATATGCTAAAAAAATCATACAATATGTATTTGATAAATATAAAAATGATTATAAAGAAATGATAGTTGGAACTACTGAAAATATGATACCATTTTATGTTTTAAATGGTTTTACTAGATATCATCATACAGTAAAAAACTTCTTCACAGATAATTATTCAGAAAAAATATTTGATGGAAATTTGCAATGCATAGATATGTACTATTACTCAAAAAAATTTAATAAAAATGATAATTTTGAATATGAGATAGAAAAGATAACTAAAGATACAAGAGATAAAGTAAATAAAATTTTGATAGAAGAATGGGAAGCAACAGATATAATAATAAGAGGAAAAATTGTAGATGGAACAAAATTAGATGGATTTTTAGCTATGAAAAATAATGAAATAGTTGGATTAATCACATATGAAATTAGCGAAAATGAATGTGAAATTTGTTCTTTAAATAGTTTTATTGAAAATAAAGGTATTGGTACTGACTTAATAAACAAAGTGAAAGAAATTGCCAAACAAAATGATTGTAAAAGATTAAAATTAGTTACAACAAATGATAATATAAATGGAATAAAATTTTATCAAAAAAGAGGTTTTTCTTTTGCAAAACTATATAAAAATGCTATGGATATTTCAAGAAAATTAAAACCACAAATTCCAATATTTGCTGAAAATGGAATTTTAATTAGGGATGAAATTGAATTTGAGATGAAGTTATAATTATTTAACATAGAAGAAAATAATATAAAAATAATATAATGGAGGTAAGGACAAATGATAAAAAATGAATTTTATTATCCATCAGCTGATGGAAAAAACCAAATACATGCAGTTGAATGGAAACCTGAATCAGAAGTAAAAGGTGTTATACAGATAGCACATGGAGTTACAGAATACATTTTAAGGTATGAAGACTTTGCAAACTTTTTTACACAAAAAGGATTTGTAGTTGTTGGAAATGACCATCTAGGACATGGTGATTCAGTAGGAAAAAATGGCAAAAAAATGTATTTTGGACCTGAGGGAAGTTGGAATTATGTTGTAAAAGATATAAATACATGTAAACAAATTACAAAAGAAAAATACCCAAATGTACCATATATAATGTTAGGTTTTTCATTAGGCTCATTTTTATTAAGAACATATTTAATAGATTATCCAAATGAAAAAATTGATGGAGCAATTATCATGGGAACAGGCTATATTTCTAATCTTGAAGTATCAATCGCAAAATTTTTAGCAAATAAAGAAGCCAAAAAAGTAGGAGAAGAAAATACTAGTCCTATGATACAAAGTTTAACATTTGAAACATATAATAAATTATTCAAGCCAAACAAAACACCATTTGATTGGTTGTGCTCTAATGAAGAAGAATTAAACAAATATATGAATGATCCACAAAGGGGCGAAAATTATTCCGCAGGATTATTTAGAGAAATGTTAACAGGAATGCAATATACTTCAAATTTAAAAAACATCAAGAAAATGAATAAAGAATTACCAATATACTTACTTTCTGGGGATAATGATCCCGTTGGAGATTTTAGCAAAGGTGTATTGAAAACATATAATATTTATAAAAAAGCAAACATGGAAAATGTAGAAATAAAACTTTATCAAAATTTGCGTCATGATATATTACATGAAAAAATAAAAGATAAAATATATGTTGATATATATAATTGGTGCATTAACAAAAATAAAAACTCCAAAAAGTAGTAGGTAAACCATAAAATGAAAGAAAATAAAGGAATATAAGACAATGTAAATAAAAAATTAGGAGTGATATAATGATAATAGAAAGTGAAAGATTAATTTTACGAGAATGGAAAGATGATGACATAGAAGATTTAGTAGAAGGTTTAAACAATATAAATGTTTCACAATGGTTGTCAGCTGTTCCATATCCATATACAAAAAAAGATGCAGAAAAATTTATTGCACACACAAAAGAGAGAAGTAGTAATTCAAAAGATATAGCACTAGCAATTGTTTTAAAAGAAAACAATAAAGTAATAGGTGGAACTGAAATAAGAAATATAAATGAAAAAGATGGAACAGCAACTGGAGGAATATGGCTAAATGAAAAATATCAAAAAAATGGATATGGAAGAGAAGCTTTTAGTGCAAAAATCAAATATTCATTTGATGTGTTAAATTTAAGAAGAATAGAAGATGGATATTTTCCAAATAATGAAAAATCAAAGAAAATGCAAGAAAGCCTTGGGTATAAATACGAAGGTAGAAAAAGAAAGAAATATCTATGCTTAGCAACAAATGAATATGTAGATGAATGTATAACAGGATTGTTAAAAGAAGATTTTATTAGTTGGCAAGGAAAATAGTTGCAATGAGTTGACAAAAATTAAAAATATAAAATTCAAATTTATGTAGAAATAATATTTTGATAAATTTATTGCTGAAAAAATGAATTTGTGATATATTATAAGCATATTAGAAGATAAGAATAAAAGAGGTAATCACATGGAATTAAATATGGAAGAACCAAGAGATATAAAAGATTTGAAAACTAAACTAGAAAAAATACCAAATATGCCAAAAGATTTTGAAGTTATTGTAAAAAATAATATCTTATCATTAGATGGAAAATGGTTATTAAAAAGGTCAAAAACATCAGAACAGTTATTAGAGACAATACAATGTAACTTAAATCAAAATGAAAGCCAAAATCCGTTAAAAGGCTACATACCAACTTTTCGAAGTGAAGTAAGAAAAACAATAGAAGACATGAAAGAAAGTATAGATGTAGACACAAAAAAACTTTTATGTATACATATAGAAGATATGGGAGAAGAAAAGCCACAAATTATTTTATCTTATATATCCATATTAGAAACTATTCGAAAAGAAGATATCGATAAATGGAAAAAAAATGGATTTGAATGTTATGATTTAAATGAAATTGATAGAAAACAGTTATCACCTTCTGCTAGTTATACATATGGTATACTTATGAGAGAAAAAGATTTTATTCATAGTACATTGGATAAATATGGTAGAGTAAATCAAAAATATTTTAGAAAATATTTTTTTTATGGAATTGATAATAGACAACCTATATTAGAAGGTATTATTTATGATTCATGTAGAGATTTAAATGAAAAATACTTAAAGCTTGAATCAGGAGAGAAATTCCCTTCAAAAGAAGAAAAAATAGAGGAATTGCGAAGACATACATTTATTAAATATAAACAATTATATAGATTTTTAAATGTTATAGAAGAAGATGATAAAAGATTCAATTCTAGTTTAACAAGTGAGGAAGAAGATAGAGTAAAAAATATAGTTGATACAGCGATAGATGAAATGCAAAATAATGGTATGTTATTAAATCTTAAAAGAGGAATTTTTGTTAAAGATAGACCAGATGAAAAAAATCCGAAAGTTTATAATAAAAATGAACACATTTGGACAGATGAGATATGTGATGTATTAAAACAGCTTGAATATCTAGAAGAACTTGATAAACAAGATTATTACAAAGCATGGTTAGAAGCAAAGTTTAGCAGATTAAAATGCAAAGGATACAACCCATCTGAATTAGATGAATTAAAGCAATCATACCAAAAATATTTTCAAAAACAAGAATCCCAAAAAGAAATACAACAAGTATAAAAAATTTTAAATCAAATATAAAAAAATAAGAGTACATTTTTAGTGTTTCTATTAATAATGTTATCAAATTTATTAAAATAAATGGAGTTATCAAGAGATAATTTTTCATTTATAAAGATAGGAGGTAATTATGAAAGCATTAATTAGCGTTTCAGACAAAAGTGGAATAGTAGAATTTGCAAAAGAATTAGAAAAATTAGGGATTGAAATTATATCAACAGGTGGTACATACAAAAAGCTAAAAGAAAATGATGTAAAAGTAACAGAAATTTCTGATTATACAGGATTTCCAGAATGTTTAGATGGAAGAGTAAAAACACTTCATCCAAAAGTACATGCAGGAATATTAGCAATGAGAAGTAATCAAAACCATATGAAACAATTAGAAGAATTAAATGTAGATACAATTGATTTCGTTATTGTTAATTTATATCCATTTAAGCAAACTATCTTAAAAGATAATGTGACAAGAGAAGAAGCAGTTGAAAACATAGATATTGGTGGACCTACTATGCTTAGAAGTGCTGCTAAAAATTACCAAGATGTCACAGTTATAACAGACCCAAATGATTATGAAACAGTATTAACAGAATTAAAAGAAAATGGACAAGTATCATTAGATACAAAATTCTATTTAATGAATAAAGTATTTGAACATACAGCAAGTTATGATGCTATGATATGTAAATATTTAAAAGAAGAAAGAAAAGATAATTCATTACCACAAGAACTAACATTAACATACGAAAAAGTAGAAGAAATGCGTTATGGAGAAAATCCACATCAAATTGGTGCATTATATAAAGAAATTGGAAAATGTGAAGGATCTTTAACAATTGCAAAACAATTAAATGGAAAACAATTGTCATTCAACAATATTAATGATACAAATGGGGCATTAGAATTACTAAAAGAATTTGATGAACCAACAGTTGTTGCATGTAAGCATGGAAATCCATGTGGTGTAGGAAGCAGTAGTGATATTTATGAAGCATGGAAAAAAGCTTTTGAAGCTGACAAAACTTCAATCTTTGGAGGAATTGTTGTATTAAATAGAGAAGTTACAAAAGCAATTGCACAAGAAATGAAAGAAATTTTCCTAGAAGTAATAGTTGCACCATCTTATGAACCAGAAGCTTTAGAAATATTACAAACAAAGAAAAATGTAAGAGTATTGGAATTACCATCTATTACAGTAAAACAACCAGAAAATGCTTTAGATATCAAGAAAATCAATGGAGGAATTATTGTACAAACAATTGATTCAAAATTATTAGATGATTATAAAGTAGTAACAGATAGAAAACCAACAGATAAAGAATTAGAAGATATGTTATTTACATGGAAAATTGTAAAATATGTAAAATCAAATGGAATTGCACTTGGAAAAGATAAACAATCAATTGGAATTGGACCAGGACAAGTAAATAGAATTTGGGCTACTGAACAATCAGTAGAACATGCCAAAGAATTAATTGGAGAAGGTGTAACAAAAGGAGCTGTACTTGCATCAGATGCATTTTTCCCATTTTCAGATTGTGTAGAAGCTGCACATAAAGCTGGAATTACAGCAATTATTCAACCAGGTGGTTCTATAAGAGATCAAGATTCAATTGATAAATGTAATGAATATGGAATTGCTATGATTTTCACAGGAATGAGACACTTTAGACATTAATATTTTAAGTGTTAGATAGGGGATGTTTTCGTTTTTTGTCGCATTGGGTGTCGCATTGGGGACGTTTCTCTTTGAGACATTTTTGGGGACGGAGCAAAAAATCATCAATCCATCCCCAAAAATGTCTCAAAGAGAAACGTCCCCAATGCGACACCCAATGCGACAAAAAACGGAAACATCCATATTGTGACAGTTTTGTGTAAAAAAATGAAATTTATGTGAAAAATATTGACTTTAAGTAAACTTAATATGATAAAATAAAATAGAAATTTAATTTAAAAAAATATTATATATATATTAACATCATAATAAAGGAGTACAAAATGGAAAAGAAACGAAAAAAGAGAAACAAAAAACATAGTAAACAACAAATGACTTATAAAAAAATGATTACGATATTAATTGTTATTATAGCATTAGTTGGTATATATCAAATTGTATATGGAGATGATGCAGAAACAGAAACACAAGCTGTTTCTTCTATATACAAAATTGCAGATATTATGGAGACTTCGCAATATGCAAATGTTACAAGATATATTGTCTATGGGACACATTTTAATATAGAAGGAAACATGGAATTTACAGAAGAAAGTACCATAGAAGATGCAACTGTTGTAGCAATGGAAGTTTCTGGAGATGAAGTAGCAATAGAAACTGAATATACTTATGAAGATAATTTTCTAGAATTTTCTACATTAGAAGAAATTAATACAGGTTTAGATCTTGAAAGTTTAGAAACAGATGATTATTATCTCTTTTTGAAAGTTGTATTTTCTGAAGGAGAAACAAAGTATTATTCATTATCAAATGATACAGAATATGGAGATATTACATATTATACATTGACTAGAAATAATAGTAATAATCAAATTTATATTAATTTTAGTACATATAAAGATATACCTATTTTAGGATTTAACATAACAGAAGTATCTGAACTACCAGAAGATGTATATGATGTGGTAATTGACCCAGGTCACGGAGGAAGTGATGTAGGAGCTGTTTCTGGAAATTATGAAGAATCTGAGGTTGTACTAGAGTGTGCAGAAATTTTAAAAGAGAAGCTAGAAGATTTAGGACTAAAAGTGCTTTTGACAAGAGATGGTACAGAATCAGATGAAGATTATACAGCTTATAACATGTATGATGAAGATGGAAGAGTTACAATCACAAATGAATCAGGGGCAAAAATATTAATATCTTTACATTTAAATAGTAATTCGGAATATGTTAAAGATGGTGGAGTTGAAGTATATGCATCACCAAATAGTGATTTAACATTTGCAAAACTTCTTGCAGATAATATTGTAAGTACAGCAAATACATCATATTCTCAAATGGAAACATACCAAGTAGAAGAAGGTGTATATGTACGTACAATTGATATTTCAGAATATAGTGCTAGTAGACCAGAATCATTCCAAGACTATAATGGTATTTTTGATACTGTTCCTTACCTTTTTATGCTTAGAGAAATAGGTGGAATTGCAACAGGAGCTTATGTTGATGGAACATTTGAAAATTATGATGAGAACATATATCGTAACTCAAATGTAGGAGTTGAAGGATATTTAATTGAACTTGGATATATGAATGTAAGAGAAGATTTACAAAATGTTTTGAGAAATCAGGATGATTATATGGAAGGAATAGCTAATAGTATAAATACTTTTTATGGAATTACTTAAGCTAAAATTAATATTGTAATTATTTGAAAGTTTCCTATTATTTTAGGAAACTTTTTAGCGTCTTAGGTTTAAAGTGAAAATAAATATTTTGTTTGCAAATTTTGTTACAGTTCATACTTATCACATTCGTCATTTATTCAATTTAAAATAATACACCTCCATATCTTGCTACAATATCAAGTATGAATTGTAATGTAAATTTTATAAAATTCACAAATTTAGATATTGATGTCATACATTTTTCATAATATAATAAGAGATATAAAAATATAAATAATAATAATTAAAATATAGTTATTTATGGAGAGGAGGTTGAAATATGAGCAAGAAGCGTAAAAAGAATAAAAAGCATAAAAAAGTAAAAACAAATAATAAAAAAATGCATAACAAAAATAAGAAGAAAACATCAAAAAAAGTAAACAATGCGAAACATATAGCAACTTCTCCAAATGAGATTCCCAAAGAAGAAACAAAAAAACAAGTAATAGCAGAAATGAAAGAAGAACAAAAAGTAACAGATAATGAAAAAAAGAGTAAAGAAAAACAAGAACTTCAAAATCAGGATAATAATTATATAGAAAAATCTGAAATAAAAAAAGTGAATAATAAAAAAATTACTATAAGAGACAAGATAAAAGCTAAAATAGATAAAAAGAAAAAAGCTGAAACAAAGAATGAGAAAAAAAATAATGACAAAAATAAAGAAATAAAAAAAGAAGAAAAGAAAGAAAAAGAGATAGAAACTAGAAAAATCAATAAAGACAGAAAGAGTAAAGATAAAAAACAAGAGGAAGAAAACAAAAAAGTTAATCAAGACAAAAAAAGCGAAGATAGAAAACAAGAGAAAGAAAACAAAAAAGTTAATCAAGACAAAAAAAGCGAAGATAGAAAACAAAAGAAAGAAAACAAAAAAGTTAATCAAGACAAAAAAAGCCAAGATAAAAAACAAGAGAAAGAAGACAAGAAAGTCAAAATAGACGAAAAGAGTGAAAATAAAAAGCAAGATGACAAAAATAAAAAATCAACTAAAAAGGAAAAAGAAAAAAATGGAGAATTAACCAAACAGAAAAAAGAAGAAAACAAAAAATTAAAGAAAGAGCAAAAAGCAGAAAAGAAAAAAGTAAAAAAAGAAAGAAAAGAAGAAAAAAGAAAAATTAAGAAAGAAAAACAAAAAAAGCATAGAGTTATAAAGTTTATTATAAAATTTATACTTATAATTATCATATTACTATTATTAGCAGGTATTGCTGCTATGTGGGGATTTGCAGGTCTATTATTAGGCTGGTTTGGAAATAATGACGATATACAAATTAGCAAAGAAGACTTACAAATTACTGTATCAAATTCTGTTATTGTTGATCAAAATGGTACAGTATTGGCTGATTTAAGTGGAGATGAAAAAAGAAAAATTATTACTCTAGAAGATATGGCAGACAATTTAGCAAATGCATATATTGCAATTGAAGATGAAAGATTTTATGAACATAATGGAGTAGATTTTAAAAGAACAGCAGGAGCTGTTATAACTACTTTATTAAATGGAGAAAGTAGTTATGGTGCTAGCACAATTACACAACAATTAGTTAAAAATATAACAGAAGATAACGAAAGTACAGGAATAGAAGGTATCAAAAGAAAAATAAGAGAATGGCAGAGAGCTTACCAAGTAGAAAGTATGATTTCAAAAGAAGAAATTTTAGAATTATACTTAAATATATTATTTGTAGGTGGTAGTAACCTACATGGAGTTGAACTTGGAGCAGAATATTATTTTGACAAAAGTGCCAAAGATTTAAGTTTAGCTGAATGTGCATTTATGGCAGGGATTAACCATTCACCAAATTCATATAACCCATTTAGTGAAACAGAAGATAATACAGAAAAAATAAAAAATAGAACCATTGTAGTATTAAATAAAATGTTAGAATTAGGATATATAACAAATGAAGAATATGACACAGCTGTTGCTGAAGTAGAAGCAGGCTTAAATTTTGGAACAGGTAGTGTTAATGAAGGAACAGTATATTCTTATCACACAGATGCTGTAATTTCACAAGTAGTTGAGCAGGTTATGGAAGAAAAAGGATTAACAGAGCAAATGGCAAGAAATTATGTATATAGTAGTGGGCTTACAATCTATTCAACAGTTGATTTAGAAATACAAAATCGTTTAGAAGAAGAATATGCAAAAGAAAAATATATTATTAGTGGAAGAGTTAAAAATAGTGATGGAACATTATTAAACGAGCATTCACAATCTGGAATGGCAATTATTGATTATAAAACAGGAAATGTAGTAGCAGTTGTTGGAGGATTAGGAGAAAAAACAGAGGCAGGTTGGAACAGAGCAACCCAAATGGAAAAGCAAACAGGTTCTAGTATTAAACCATTAGCAGTTGTAGCACCAGCCTTAGAGGAAAAAATAATTACTGCAGCAACTGTATATAATGATAGTGCAACAAGATTCGGAAAAAATTATGAACCTGAAAATTATAATGGCTTTAAAGGTTATATAAATATTAGAAGTTTTATTAGAACCTCACAAAATATACCAGCAGTTAAAATTATGGTAGAATTAACACCAGCAAAATCATTAGAATATTTACAAAACATGGGAATTAGTTCATTAGATAGCACAACAGACAATGTGTTAAGTTTAGCATTAGGAGGTATGACAAGTGGTGTAAGTCCATTAGAAATGGCAGCAGCATATGGAACAATTGCAAATGATGGTGTTTACATAGAACCTACATTTTATACAAGTGTTGTGGATTCAGATGGAAATGTGGTATTAGAACCAAATCAAGAAACTAGAAGAGTTTTATCAGAAGAAAATGCATACATTTTAAAAACTATTATTCAAGAACCAGTAAAAAGTGGAGGAACTGCTACATATTGTGCTATATCAGGGATGGATGTGGCTGCAAAAACTGGAACTACTGATAATAGTTATGATAGATGGCTTTGTGGTTTTACACCATATTATGCAGCAGCTACTTGGTATGGATATGATAATAGTGAAGCAGTATATTTTAATGGAAATCCAGCAGGACAAATTTGGTCTGCTGTTATGACAGATATTCATCAAGACTTACCAAGTGCCACTTTTACAAGACCAGACGGTATTGTAGAAAAAACAGTATGTACTGTGACAGGATGTTTAGCTTCAAAAAACTGTACAAGTACATATACAGAAATTTTTACAGAGGATAATCTTCCTGAAGAATGTACTACTCATAAGACTGTACCTAAAGAGACATTAGGTTTGTGGACATCATTAAGTACAAGTCGATAGTAGATATTACTATCAAAATCTATTTTCAAGATGGAAGTATTTCATAAATTATTTGTTACTTGATTCAAAAATGGAAAATAATGAATAAAAAATATTGACTTGAAGCAAACTCTAAGTGATATATAATAAGAAGGAAAACAATAGCATTATCATGTGAGTAAAAACAGGGAGGGAGGCAATATTATGCAAATATCGGAAGTAGCACAAAAATTTGGATTGACAACAGACACACTTAGATATTATGAAAGAGAAGGATTAGTTGGTCCAATCTCTAAAGGAAAAAATGGAATTCGAAATTATACAGAAAGTGATTTACAAAGAATTCAATTTGTTAAATGTATGAGATCAGCAGGAATGGAAATTAATCTTTTAAAACAATATCTTAAATTATTTGAAGGTGGAGATAAAACACTAAATGAACGAAGAGAAATTTTAGTAAAGCAAAGAGAAATTTTAAAAACAAAACTAGACTCTATACAGGAAGCATACGATAAATTGAATTATAAAATTGATTTATATGACAAACAACTATTAGAAAAAGATTTAACTAAATAAAGAAAGGTAGGTAATATTTATGAAACAAACTGCAGGTAGAGAAAATCTTGGAAAACTAGCTCCAGAGTTTGCTAGATATAATGATGATGTTTTATTTGGAGAAGTATGGGGAAGAGAGGATAAACTTTCATTACGCGATCGCTCAATGATAACTATTGCAGCATTAATGGGAGCAAAAAATTTTCCACAAGTAAAAGCACATTTACAAATGGGAAAAGCACATGGAATAACTAAGGAAGAAACAGTAGAAATAGTTACACAACTTGCTTTTTATACTGGATGGCCAAACGCTTGGACAGTATTCCCAATGATAGCAGAAATATATGGCGAAGATCTAGAAGATAGTAAAACATTTAATCCTATGTTTGGATTAGGGCAACCTAATGATGCTTATGCAAAATATTTTATAGGGCAAAGTTATTTAAATCCGTTAACAAAAGCAGGTGAGCCTGCAATAGGAATAGCAAATGTAACATTTGAACCAGGATGTAGAAACAATTGGCACGAACATAGAGCAACTAAAGGTGGAGGGCAAATTCTCATATGCACAGATGGTGAAGGTTGGTATCAAGAAAAAGACAAAGCCCCTATTAGTTTAGTACCAGGTACAGTAATAACAATACCTGCTAATACAAAACATTGGCATGGGGCAAAGAAAAATTCTTGGTTTAGTCATATTGCTTTTGATGTTCCAGGAGAAAATACAGAAAATGTATGGCATGAAGCAGTAACAGATGAAGAATACAACAATTTAGATTAAAATAATTTATCACAAACAAGAATATAAATATAATTCCAAATATATTAAAAGTATATTATGGAGAAATACAAGAAAAAAATGAAAATATTGTTGTAATGGAAACAAATGTAGATGATTGTACTGGTGAAATTTTAGGTTATGTACAAGAAAAATTATTTCAAAACGGAGCATTAGATGTATTTTACACGCCAATTTTTATGAAAAAAAATAGACCAGCATATAAACTAACTGTTACTTGCAAAAAAGAAAATATGTATAAATTACAAAATATTATGTTTAAAGAAACAACAACAATAGGTATAAGATATCGTTTTGAGTCTCGCACAGAACTTGATAGAGAAATGATAGAAATTGATACAAAATATGGAAAAATAAAAGCAAAAAAAGTAACTAGTAATGGAGAAACATATATTTATCCAGAATATGAAAGTATAAAAAAATTAGCAGAAGAACAAAATATTCCGTTAAAAGAATTATATAATTTAAAATTTTAAAAGCTTTTATTTATGTGGTCATAATTTTACTATAAAAATAAAATTGTGCAGTACCCAAAATCAAAAATTCATATATTTAATAAAAGGAATGTGAATAAAAATGACAAACTTATTAATAAAATTATTCATAAAAGAAAAAAATATAGAAAAACCTGAAACAAGGGCAAAATATGGAATGCTTTCAAGTATAACAGGAATCATTGTTAATATTTTATTATCAGCAATAAAATTAATAATAGGGATATTTGCCAATTCCATTTCAATTATTTCAGATGCATTAAACAATGTAACAGATGCAGGTTCATCAATTGTAACAATGATTGGATTTAAAATTTCACAGAAAAAAATAGATAAAGACCATCCATGGGGACATGGAAGAATGGAATACATTACAGCATTTATTGTAGATATCTTAATTGTATTAGTAGGTGTAGAGTTATTTAAAAGTTCTTTTGATAAAATTATCAACCCAACATTACCCGACATTAGTACTATTACCATTGTAATTTTAGTTATTGCTATTCTAACAAAATTATGGCTATTCTTATTTTATAATAAAATTGCTAAAATAATTGATTCAGCAGCAATTAAAGGAAATGCCTATGACAGTATATCAGATTCTATATCTACTCTTGTTGTACTACTATCTGCAATTGTTGCTAAAACATTTGGAATATCAATAGATGGATATGCCAGTATTTTAGTTGCAATATTTATTTTATTTACAGGATGCAAAGCTTTAAAAGAAACTATTGACCTGTTATTAGGAATGAAACCAGATATAGAGTTTGTTGAAAAAATAGAGAATTTCACAAAAAAATATGAAATGATATCAGGTATTCATGATATTATGGTACATGATTATGGACCAGGAAGAAAAATTATATCATTTCACGCAGAAATTCCAGAAAACTGTGATATATGCAAAGCACATGATGTAATTGACCAAATGGAACAAGATATTTACGATGAATTTAATTGTATTACAACTATTCACATGGATC
Source organism: uncultured Clostridium sp. (assembly GCA_964449925.1). Classification (GTDB taxonomy): domain Bacteria; phylum Bacillota; class Clostridia; order TANB77; family CAG-508; genus CAG-269. The sequence goes on along the minus strand of CAYVCM010000028.1, from coordinate 4,622 downwards.
CAATTGTAACAGACAATGAAGAAATTAATGAGATGAGAAATAAAACAGAAGAGATTGTAAAAGAAATTAATTCAGAATTTTCAATTCATGATTTTAGAATGACAGATGGTGGAGATAGAATAAACTTAATTTTTGATTTAGTAATTCCATCAGATAGCAAAATAAATAGTGAAGAATTGAAAAATATGGTCCAACAAAAAATACATAGTGTAAATAACAAATATTATGCAGTACCTAAAATTGAGAATTCATATATTTAATTAAAAGTTAGTATTCACAGTTAATATGGTAGCAAGGTGTGGGGGTATATTATTTTAAATTTCATAAATTCCTCGGCTCAATACGATATTTAAGAATTTGTAACATCATTTTTTGAGCCTCTTTCACTCAGACCCTCTCGCAAGCTCGAGTACCGTGAACATCCCTCAAAAAATTATTAACAAATTCTAAAATATCTCCAATCACATTCGTCATTTATTCAATTTAAAATAATATATCCCCACACCTTGCTACCATATTAACTGTGAATACTAACTTTTAAAACAAAGATTGTAAATTTTATGTGAAAAATATTGAATATATTTTGTAGTCATGTTAAAACTATACATGACTACTTGTCATTTTTTGTGTGTAAAAACACTTTATTTTTATGTTAAAATATGATATTAATAAGAAAGGTTTCATATAATAAATACTGTAAAAAATAATATAAGGAGAGATTACATGTTAGAGTTAAAAAATATTACAAAAGATTATGTTTCTGGAGATTCAACAGTTCAGGCATTAAAAGGAATTTCCATTGAATTCAGAAAAAACGAATTTGTATCAATTTTAGGACAAAGTGGTTGTGGTAAAACAACACTTTTAAATATTGTTGGAGGTTTAGATAGATACACAACAGGAGATTTAATTATTAATGGAAAATCAACAAAAAAATTTAAAGATAAAGATTGGGATGCATATAGAAATTACTCAGTTGGATTTGTATTTCAAAACTATAATTTAATACCACATCAAACAGTTCTTTCAAATGTAGAACTAGCACTTACAATATCAGGAGTATCTAGAGAAGAAAGAAAAGAAAGAGCCATAAAAGCGTTAGAAGATGTAGGATTAAAAGAACAAATTTATAAAAAACCAAACCAATTATCTGGTGGGCAAATGCAAAGAGTAGCTATCGCAAGAGCTTTAGTTAATAATCCAGATATCATTTTAGCAGATGAGCCAACAGGAGCGTTAGATACTAAAACCAGTGTGCAAATTATGGAAATTTTAAAAGAAATTTCAAAAGATAAATTAATTGTTATGGTAACACACAATCCGGAATTAGCAGAAAAATATTCTACTAGAATTGTTAAAATTCTAGATGGTGTTATTACAGATGATTCAAAGCCATTTACTGAAGAAGATAGAAAACAAGAAAAAGACAATAAAGCAAAAGATGGTAGAACAGCAATGAAATTCTTTACAGCTTTAAGACTTAGTTTAAACAATTTAATGACAAAAAAAGGAAGAACACTTCTTACATCATTTGCAGGAAGCATTGGTATTATTGGTATTGCATTAATACTTTCTATCTCAAACGGTGTACAAAATTATATTAATAGAGTAGAAGAAGATACTTTATCATCTTATCCAATTACAATTGATGAAACAACAGTAGATATTTCTAGTATGCTAGAAAGTTTAATGGGAGAAACAGAAGGAGAGATAGAACCTCGAGAAGATGATAAAATTTATTCTAGAGATGTTATGGATGAAATGATATCAACATTATCAAGTAAAGTTTCTAGCAATAATTTAGAGGAACTAAAAAATTATATTGAAAATGAAAATACAACAATCAAAGAAAATGCAACTGCTATTCAATACAATTATAATTTAAACATAAATTTATATAAAGAAGATACTTCGGATGGTATTGTTCAAGTTAACCCAAGCACAGTTATGAATGCATTAGGAATGGGAAGTATGACAGAATCACAAGAAAGTTCTTCTATAAGTTCTTTATTTGGATCTAGTACAAGTAGCACTAATACAGATGTATGGGAAGAAATGCTAGACAATGAAGAATTATTACATTCTCAATATGATTTAATTGCAGGAAGTTGGCCTGAAAACTATAATGAGGTTGTATTAATAGTTAATGAAAATAATGAAATTAGTGACTACACTCTATATGCTTTAGGATTAAAAGACCAAGATGAACTAGAAGAAAAATTGGAAAAAATTCAAAATGGAGAAACAGTAGAAAAAGAAGAAAGCACATCCTATACTTATGAAGAATTATTGAATTTATCATTTAAATTAGTTTTAAATTCTGACTATTATGAAAAAGAAAATGGATTATGGATAGACAAAAGTGATGATGAAGAATATATGAAAGAATTACTTAATAATTCTGAAAGTATAAAAGTAGTTGGAATAATAAAGCAAAATGAAGAAAGTGTAGCAGCAGGAATGAGTGGAGGCATTGGATATCTAAAAGATTTAAAAGAATATGTTATTAATAAAACAAATGAAGCAGAAATTGTAAAAGAACAAAAAGAAAATCCAGATATTAATGTATTTACAGGACTAGAATTTCCAGATGATGACTCTACAACATTTGATTATAGTCAATTAAGTGATGAGCAAAGGGCACAACTTGCTATGTTAAGTACAGAAGAATTAGCTGAAATTATGGAAACATATAGTAGTAATGCTAGTGCAAGTTATGATGGAAACTTAGAATTGCTAGGTGTTGTTGATATAGATAAGCCATCTTCAATAAATATTTATCCAAAAGACTTTGATGCAAAAGACATAATTACAGAGGAAATTGATAATTATAATCAAACACAAAGAGATGAAGGAAAAGAAGAAAATGTAATTAATTATACAGACTTAATAGGAATTATGATGTCATCAGTTAGTCAAATTATTGATACAATTAGTTATGTATTAATTGCATTTGTTGCCATATCATTAGTGGTTTCATCTATCATGATAGGTATAATTACTTATATATCTGTACTAGAAAGAACAAAAGAAATCGGAATTTTAAGAGCTATTGGAGCTTCTAAAAAAGATATATCAAGAGTATTTAATGCAGAAACTTTTATTGTTGGATTAATTGCTGGTTTATTAGGAATAGGTGTTACAGTATTATTAAATATACCAATCACAAAGATTATTTATGCAGTTACAGGTGTAACTGTTACAGTATCTCTTCCAGTTGTAGGAGCAATTATATTAGTATTAATTAGTATGATATTAACTATAATTGCAGGTTTAATTCCAGCAAGAATGGCAAGCAAAAAAGATCCAGTAGAGGCACTAAGAACAGAATGATTTTTGTCTCACTGGGGACGTTTCTTTTTGAGACATTTTTATGTCGCATTGGGGACGACGGTGATGATTTTTTGCTCCGTCCCCAAATCATCACCGTCGTCCCCAATGCGACATAAAAATGTCTCAAAAAGAAACGTCCCCAATGCGACAAAAATCATCACTCTGGCTCTTTACTATTTTTATAAAATATGTTAAAATTATGTAGATTAATCAAAAAAAGAAAAGGAAGGAAGTAAAACTTTGAGTATTCGAGTGTTAGCAATTCTAAATCCAACATCTGGAAAAGGGAATGTAAAAAATCATATACAAGAAATAAGAAATAATTTAGAAAAACAAAATATGCAAGTAAATCTACAATTAACTAAAAAAGAATACAATGCAAAAAACATAGTTAAAGATAACATTAATGACACAGATTTAATATTGGTCTGTGGAGGAGATGGCACTTTTAATGAAACAGTATCTGCATTAATGGAACTAAATGCAAAAGACATTAGTATTGCTTACATTCCTATGGGAACAACAAATGATTTAGCAAGAAGTTTAGATATGCCAATGAGAGATATTTCAATCACAAAAAGATTATTAGACTCAAAAGCAAGAGTATTAGATGTAGGAAAATTTAATAATGACAAATACTTTTGTTATGTAGCTGCTTTTGGAGTAGTCACAGATGTAGCATATAAAACTTCACAAAAAGCAAAAAATAGATATGGCAGACTAGCATATTACATGAAAGCTATTAAAGAATTTTTTAGAATACCAACTTTTAAAGCCAGAATACAATTTGATGATGAAGAAATAGAAGGAGAATTTGTTTATGGTGGCATAAGTAATTCTGAATCAATTGCAGGTTTCAAATGGTATAATAGGGAAGATATAGATTTATCAGATGGAAAATTTGAAGTTCTTTTTATTAGAAAACCAAAAAAGATTTCAGGTTATTTTCGTTTACTTAGTGATTTTTGTCACAAAGATTATATGGTAAATAGAGATTATCTTTATTTAAAAGCAAGTAAAATCACAATTACAACTGATAAAAAAATGCCTTGGACAATTGATGGTGAATATGCAGGAGACATGGACACAGTAACAATCGAAAATTGCCATAAAGCGATTGAACTTGTTATTTGTGAAAAGGGGAACTAAAAAATGAATATATACACATCATTAAATGAGATGTTAGAATATATAGAAGAAAATTTAGAAAATAAAATTGAATATGACAAATTATCTAAAATTTTAGGAACAAATGAAGCAATGCTACAAAGATTATTTAGTATGTTATG
>CAYVCM010000027.1:0-18657 GCA_964449925.1 uncultured Clostridium sp. | reverse complement strand
CCTTCTTCTGAAACTAAAACTACTTGCCCTTCTGTTGCTGATAATATCTTTGTTCCTGTTGTTGCTGCTATATCTGTTCCTGTATGATTTTTAGGTACACTCCCTGTGGCAGTTTCTCTATAACCATAGCTAGAACTTATAGTTCCCTCTACTGGTTTTATAAAACTTGTTGTATTTTTAACATCCAAAATATCTTGTTCCTCTTGCGTCAAGTTTTGTGTCTCATCCTCAGATGTTTCTTCTGTTATTTCTTCTTCTGCTCCACCAATTCCATTAATATCTTCTTCTACATCTGTATCATCACTTTGTTCTTCTTCACTTTCTTGATTAAAAAAGGTCATTATATAGTTTTTTCCATCTTCATATATTTTTTTAAAATCAATATCATAGGAAATAATCTCATTTACTTTGTTAATAAAATCCTCAGAAAAAATGTATTGATTATTTTGTATTGTATAAATGACAAAATAAATGCATATGCATACTAATAGTTGAATAATCATTTTTTTTAATAATTTTATATCTTTTTTTTCATTTTTTTCTTTTTTAATAACTTCATTTTCATTTATAACTGTTAAGCCTTCATTTCTTTTTCTTCTTTCATAAACCTCTTCTGCTCGTCTAATTCTTTCTTCAACAGTCATTGCTCTTTCCATATAAAAACACCTCTTCCTTAGTTTCTCGTTAAACTATATGTTCGGAAAAGGTGTTTTATGCTTATTTTATAATTAATAATATAAATTGTAAAATTATAATTGCACTACTTATATATGCATATTTTCTTAACTTTTTGTTTCTTCTAGAATTTAAAATCACTTCTTTTTCTGATTTTTCTATTCTTTCTATATATTCTGATACTAACATTTCTGCTTCTTTTATAGCATATTGATTATCTTTATTATTTATGCTTATTGAAGTTTTATTATTTTTGTCTTTCTTTTTGATTTTTTTAATCATTTTATTTGATTTAAAAACAATATATGCTTCTTTTACAATATTAGACGGCAAATCTTTTAAAACAACCGTATTTTTTAAATCAATATCTTCCATTTGTACCTCCTTATTGTCTTATGTATTTACTTTGAGTATTTCCATTTTTTTGCATTTTATACAGTTGTTTTTATATATTAAATTTATTTAATTCTAAGTGTATTTTATCAGTTATCTTTGCAAAAAGTTACTGTTCAGAGTTAATATGATAGAAAAGAGGGAGGATACATTATTTTAAATTTCATAAATTCCTCGGCTCAATACAAATTTCAAGAACCTCTAAAATTTTTTTATGGCACCCTTTCACGTCAAGCGCGAACATTTTCCATAAAAAAATTTAAGAGTTTCTAATCATTTTCCAATCACATTCGTCATTTATTCAATTTAAAATAATGTATCCTCCCTCTTTTCTATCATATTAACTCTGAACAGTAACTGCAAAAACCTTATATTCTAATAAATTTTAAAAAAATATTTGACTTTTTTATAAAACCTATGTATAATAATTATAGGAAATGAAAGCCACAGAAATGTGTGCTATCACATATAAATATGTTTAACACCACATAGCTTGGCAGAGCATAATGTGGTGCTTTTTTATTTGCTCAAAATAATAACCAAAGTTATGATTAAGGCAACTGCTATGATAGTAATTCCTACTAATCCACAGAATAGTAAAAATATTATTTGTAATAACACTGTTTCCATAGCACCACCTACATTCTCACAGTATAAACTGTGTATGTAAAGTGGTAGCACTCACACTGCTTATTCTCATTTCCTATGTTTTATACTATATAACATTTGTTTGCAAAAATCAAGCGAACAAACTGATTTTTTCAATTAATTTCAAATTTCTATAAACTAAAATTCATATATAATTTATCAATGTTATCTTTATTTACTCCAGTACAATTATTTTCATATAATTTATAGTCTTTCAAGTATATCCTATGCTGATTTCAATTCTAAGCGTAATTTATCAGCTATCATTGCAATAAATTCTGAGTTAGTTGGTTTTCCTTTGGCAGCTGAAATGGTATAACCAAAAATATTTTCAACTACTTCTTGTTGACCACGTCCCCATGCAACTTCTATTGCATGTCGAATGGCTCTTTCTACGCGACTTGGTGTTGTATTAAATTTTTTTGCAATTTGTGGATATAAACTTTTGGTAATTTGATTAATAACATCTATATCATTTACTACCATCATAATTGCTTCTCTTAAATATTGGTAACCTTTAATATGTGCTGGTACACCTACTTCATGAATAATGTTTGTTACTAATGCCTCCAAATTTTCCTCTGTTTTTACATTATCTGAAGATATTTCTATGTATTGTTGCTTTGTATCTCTTGATATGAAATTATTATTTACATTTTGTGTTGCTGGTTTATAAAATTTAAACTCTCTTATCCTTTGAATCAGTACCTCAATATCAAAAGGTTTTACCACATAATATTGTGCTCCCAATTCTATGGCTCTTTGTGTTATTTTATCTTGTCCAACCGCTGATAACATTATACAAATAGGTTTTTTAGCTATTTTTATTTTATTAAGATTCTCTAAAACACCTAATCCATCTAATTGTGGCATAATAACATCTAACAATATAACATCTGGCACAGTATTTGTAATAATATCAATTACTTCTGTTCCATCCTTTGCTTTTGCAATAACCTCCATATCTTCTTGTGCATCAATATATGATGCTAAAGTTTGACAAAACTCCTGATTATCATCTGCTATTAAAACTGTAATTTTTTCTTTCATATTTACCTCCAATAAATAAATTGTAAAAATTTTACAGTTCAGATTATATTCTGGTAGATGATAATTTGCAATATTATTTTGGAAATTTTTTCCAATTGTTTTATAAAACAATTATTTTTTTATACTTTTTTCTATGTATTTTTTAGATAAAACTTCTATATTCAATAAATTTATATTTTTTAATTCATAATCTTTTAATAATTTTTCTTTTTTATCTTCTTCCACTTCTATTTTACAAATAATTTCTTCTGTATAGTCCACATCTTTTATTTGAATTTGGTTATTTTTACAATAATACTTAAATTTTTCAAACTGTTGGTAGTTCATTTTGACTTCACATTCTACACCAATTGTAAGTTCTAATAATTCACTCTTTTCAATTGCTTTTTGCAAGCTATCTGAATATGCTCGTACTAATCCTCCTGTTCCTAATAATATACCTCCAAAATATCTGGTTACAACAATTAATATATTAATCAGATTATTCTTTTGTAAAATATTTAACATAGGTGATCCTGCTGTTCCTGAAGGTTCACCATCATCACTAAATCTCTCTGTAATTGTATTATTTTCTAATACTCGATAAGCAATACAATTATGTCTTGCATTAAAATATTTTTTCTTCATATTTTGTATTTCTAGTTCTGCTTGTTCTTTTGAGTTGACTTTTATCAATGTAGCAATAAATTTTGATTTTTTTACAACACTTTCTGTTTCTATATTATCCTTTATTGTTAAATATTTAATCATTTGCTTATTCCTTTCTATTTTTAATGCTCTTTCATTTTAAGCATTTTTTCAATTTAAACCTGCTACATATCCTGTTGAATATGCTATTTGTAAATTGAATCCACCTGTATAGCTATCTACATCAATAATTTCCCCCGCAAAATATAACCCCTTCACTTTTTTAGATTCCATAGTTTTAGGGTTAATTTCTTTAATTTGAATTCCTCCACTTGTTATTATAGCTTCTTCTATTGGTCTAAATCCTTTTATTAAAACTTCAAATTTCTTTATTATTTTTACTAATTGCTCTCTTTCTTGTTTTGTAATTTCATTTACTTGCTTTTGTGGATTTATATTGCTTTTTTCTATAATAACTGGTATTAATTTCTGTGGTAATAACTTGTCTAAGCTATTCTTAAATTGCTTATTTTTTATTTCTGCAAAATCTCTTAATATTCTATCATTTAATTTTTTTTCATCTAGTGCTGGTTTTAAATCTATATTTAAAATAATGTTTTTTCCTTGTAGTAATCTATTTATTTCTTTATATCTAACTAAATGTGCTGAAGCACTTAAAATAGTTGGACCAGAAACACCAAAATGAGTAAATAGCATTTCTCCAAAATCTTCATATATTTGTTTATTTTTTTCTATATCTATAAATTGTACTTTAACATTTTTTAGACTTAGTCCTTGTAATTCTTTACATTCTTTTTTATTATATGATTCTAAAGGAACTAGTGATGGTTTTATTTGAGTGATTGTATGTCCTACTTTTTCTGCTAAAAAATACCCATCTCCTGTTGAGCCTGTTAACGGATAACTTTTGCCACCAGTTGCTAGTATAACTTTATTTGCTGAAAATGTTCCTTTGTCTGTTTTTACTCCTACTATTTCTTTTTCTATTGTATTATTATTTGTATCATTGATTGGTTTTACTAACAATTCTAATACTTTTGTATTATATTGAACATCAATATTTAAGTCTTTGATTTTTTTTGTAAAACATTTCAAAACATCTATTGACTTATCTGTTATTGGAAAAATACGGTTTCCTCTTTCTTCTTTTACTTCTAATCCTTGTTGTTTTAAAAAATTAATAATATCTTGATTGGTATATTGTTGATATGCACTATATAAAAACATACCATTTCCTGGTGTGTTTTTGATAAAATCTTCTATTGGTAATGAGGATGTAATATTACATCTTCCTTTTCCTGTTATTAATAATTTTTTTCCTAATTGATTGTTTTTTTCTATTATAATAACTTCATTTCCATTTTCTTTGGCGGTTATTGCTGCCATCATTCCAGCAGGACCTCCACCTATAACAATTACTTTATTCAAACTAAATCCCTTTCTTTTTCATTTTATATTTAAATTGATTAAAAACATATATTGTTTTTTACTATCTGGCTATAAATCAATTAGAACTCTGTCTTTTTAAATTGAATTAAATTTTCACTAGCCAAAATGTCTCAAAAAGAAACGTCCCCAATGAGACATATTGCTTTTAGCACTCCATATTTTCCATAATCATAAGTTAGTCCACCTTGTAAATATGCAATATATGGCTCTCTTATTGGCCCATCACAACTAAGCTCAATTGTTGAACCTTCTGTAAATGTGCCTGCTGCCATAATTATTTCGTCTTCATATCCTCCCATTGGGCTTGGCTCTGGCACAACTGAAGAATCAATTGGTGATCCTTTTTGTATTCCTTGACAAAATTTTATTAGTTTTTCTGCAGTTCCTAAATGAATTGTTTGTACTATATCTGCTCTTTCAGCATTATATTTTGGTTCTACTATATATCCACATTCTTCTAGGATGGCACTGGCAAATATTGCTGTTTTTACACTGCTTGCAACTACTTGTGGTGCAAAAAATAGTCCTTTTAATAAATTTGTATTTTGATTTAATGATGGTCCTATTTCTTTTCCTATTCCTGGTGCTGTTAATCTTTCTGCACATAATTTTATTAAATCTTCTTTTCCTACAATATAAGCTCCACTTGTAGCAATTCCAGCTCCTAAGTTTTTCATTAGTGACCCTACTGTAATATCTGCTCCGATTTCTATTGGTTCTCTATCTTGCACAAATTCTCCATAACAGTTATCTACCATAATGATGACATCTTTGTTTACTTCTCTTATTGCTTTTATAGCTTTTTCTATTTTTTCTATTGTTAAACTTTCTCTTGTAGAATATCCTCTTGATCTTTGAATTTCTACTAGTTTTACATTGTTTTTAGATAATCTTTCTTTTATTGCCTTTAAATCAAAGTCATTGTTTATTAATTCGATTTGTTCATAATTTATGCCATAAGCTTTTAATGAGCTATCACTTACTTCTTTTCCTATTCCTATAACTGTTTGTAATGTATCATAAGGTTCTCCAGTTATGCTAATCATTGTATCATTTGGTCGTAATAATGCAGATAATGTGATTGATAAAGCATGTGTTCCAGAAATAAATTGAGCTCTTACTAAACTATCTTCTGCTTTAAATATTTTTGCATAAATTTCTTCTATTTTGTTTCTTCCTACTTCGTCAATTCCATAACCTGTTGAGGTCGCTAAGTGCATTTCTTGTAGATTGCATTCTTGAAATGCTTCTATTACTTTTATGCTGTTTTTACTACAAATGTCATCAATTTTTTTTAATTGTGGTTCTATCTTTTTTTCTACTTTTTTTGCTAGTTCTAATAATTTTTGATCCATTTTTTCTTTTCCTCCTGTTTATTTATAAATTTATTTTTCTGATATTCTATTTTGTCTAATAATTTCTTAATTCCTAATTATTATACTATAATGACATTTCTATTTCGTTTCTATTCAGACTATATATTTTTTTGCAATGCTATGTAAATAATTAGTATTTCTATTTTACTATATTCTACATAATTTAGCAAGTTAGAAGAATTTAAGAACAATAGTGTGTATTTTTTAATATTTTGTCTATTTATAATGTTTTAAAGTCCGATTTATTGTTCAGCATTAAATTTTATTTTAGTAAAATTTGTGTACATTCATTAGAGCAAAATTATGTGTTCTTGAATAGAAGAAAACTATTTTTCTTTTGAAAATAAAATTTTTATTTTCACTTTAAGTTGCGAAATTAAAAGTTTCATATTGTTTCCTGTTTAAAAAAACTAGAAGCTCTTTACTTCTAGTCCTTTTATTAATAATATTTTTTTATTTATTATTTTTGTGTGTATGGTAATAAAGCAATATGTCTTGCTCTTTTAATAGCTAATGTAATATCTCTTTGATGTTTAGCACACATTCCAGTATTTCTTCTTGGCAAGATTTTGCCTTTGTCGTTAATAAATTTTCTTAATTGTTCTGGATTTTTATAATCTAAAACAAAGTTTTTATCACTGCATAATGCGCATACTTTTTTTCTTTGTTTTCTGAATCTTGGATTATAATCCTCATCATAGTTTTTATTATTTTTTTTGTTTTGCTTTTTGTCTGCCATTTTCTTATTTTCCCCCTAACTAATTAGAATGGTAGGTCATCACTAGAAGACATTTCAAAATCTGCTCCCATGTTTCCAGGTGCTGTATTTCCAAATGTATTTTCAAAGTTAGTATTAGTTGATGAATCTGTATCTTTTTTGCTATCTGCAAAATAAGCTTCTTCTGCTACAACTTCTGTTACATAGTGTTTTTGTCCTTGGTCATCATCCCAAGTTCTTGTTTGAATTCTTCCAATAACACCTACTTGTTGACCTTTCTTAAAGTATTTACTACAAAATTCTCCTAATTTACTCCATGCTACAATGTTAATAAAATCTGCTTGTCTTTCTTCTCCTTGTCTTACAAATCTTCTATTAACTGCTAGACTAAATGAAGATACTAATGTGTTACTTGTTTGTGTATATCTTGTTTCTGGATCTCTTGTTAATCTTCCCATTAAAATTACTTTATTCATATTTATCACCCTTCTCTACTTTTAATAAAGGCCCCTTCTTTATTTTTTATTTTTCTACTTTTACTGTAATGAATTTTATAATATCATCTGTAATTCTGTAAACTCTTTCAAGTTCAGCTATTAATTCTGGTTTTGCTTCAAAGTTGAATAATAGATAAGTAGCTTCTTTAAATTTTTTAATATCATAAGCTAATTTCTTTTTTCCCATGTTTTCAACTGATTCCACTTTACCATTTTCATTGATTAATCCTGTAAATTTTTCTTCTAAAGCTTTTAAACCTGCTTCGTCAACATTTGGACTAACAATGATAATACTTTCGTATTTGTTCATTATTATTCACCTCCCTATGGATTTATAACCTGCAATTTTTTTTGCAAGTAGAGATTCTTTCTTATCTTTTAATTAGAACATTTATTGTATTATAAAATAATTATAAAAAATATTGTTCTTTATTAAAAAATAGCTATACTATCTTAAAGCACAACTATTTTATCATATTTCTTTATAGATTTCAAGTGCATTTTTCACTTTTTTTCACAAATTTTTCGTAAATTTTCAGTATTTTTCATGTATGATTTTTTGCTTCTTTTTAACAATGCTCCATCATATTGTCTAATAAATTTCTATATTGTTATTTTATAATTTTTTATTCTTTTTTTAACTATTCTATAAAACTTTTTAATCTAAATAAGTTTTTTCAATATTACTAAAATTTAAGAAATTCATAAGTTTTAAGATGATAGAAAAATAAATTGTTGTCTTCTGGTATTCCTTTATTATATCAATACCAATGTTTTATAAATTTTAATAATAAGATAATTTGCTAAACATAAATATTTTACTTTTGGTTAAAGTTCAGTTTAGAATTGTTTATAAATATCTATATATACAATTTTTCATTTTTATAAAATTAAATTTATTTTTAAAATGTAATTTTAGTTTGTTTTTTTAATCAAATACATTTAGTTTATTTAGAAAAATAAAAAGATGTTCTTGTAAAATGAGATTTATCTTTTATTTTATTAATTCTCTTTTGCAATTCTATAATAGGTATTGGCAACAAAGAAATAACAAGTGTAATTATCCATTGAATAGAATTTAGATTAACCACATCAAAGGTATTTGCTAAAATTGGTACTATAACAACTATTAATTGTACAAAAATCCCTAAAAAAAAGCTTCCTATTAAAAATTTATTTTCAAAAACTCCAACTTTAAAAATTGATTGTTCACTTTTTAAATTAAAACTGTGGACAAGTTCTAATAAGCCCATACTTATAAATGCCATTGTTCTTCCTACTTCTACACCATAATATTTATTACCAATGCTAAATGCAATTAGTGTAAGCATTCCTAACATAATTCCTTCTAAAATAATTTTGCTCCATAGTCCGTCTGCAAATATACCTTTTTTAGAGTCTACTGGCTTTCTTTCCATTATGTCTTTTTCAGGTGGCTCTAGTCCAATGGCTATTGCAGGTAATGAATCTGTTACTAAATTAATCCAAAGCAATTGTATCGCAAGTAATGGAGATTGAAGTCCTAATAGTAACCCCATAAAAATAGTTACAATTTCTCCTATATTTGTTGCAATTAAAAAATGAATTGCTTTTTTTATATTATCATATATATTTCTTCCTTGTTTGACTGCATCTACAATAGTTACAAAATTATCATCAACTAAAATCATATCTGCTGCATTTTTTGCTACATCTGTTCCACCTTTGCCCATAGCAATTCCAATATCTGCACTTTTTAAAGCCGGACTATCATTTACTCCATCACCTGTCATTGCAACAACTGCACCGTTTTTTTGCCATGCTTTGACAATTCTTACTTTATGTTCAGGTGTAACTCTTGCAAAAACTGAATAGTTTTGAATTTCTTTTTCAAGAGTTTCTTGGCTCAATTTGTTTAATTCTTCTCCTGTCATTGCCTTATCATGTGCAGAATATATTCCTATTTTTTCTGCAATTGCTTTTGCTGTTGCAATATGGTCTCCTGTAATCATAACAGTTTTTATTCCTGCTTTTTTACAAGTTTCTACTGCCTCTTTTACACCATCTCTTGGTGGATCTATCATGCCAATTAATCCTACAAAATTCAAATTTTTTTCAATGTTAGCACTTTCTACTTTACTTGGTAGATTATCTATATCTTTGTATGCAACTGCCATTACTCTTAAAGCTTTATTAGCCATTTTTTCATTTTCTCTTAATATACTTTGCTTTTGTGCATTTATACATTTATTTAGCAAAACATCTGGTGCTCCTTTAGTAATTACTCTATATTTTCCATTTTTTAATTTATGTATGGTTGTCATCATTTTTCTTGTAGAATCAAATGGAATTTCACTCACTCTTGGCATAGACTGATACAAGATATTTTTGTCTATCTTATTTTTATATGCAACTTCTACTAGTGCCATTTCAGTTGGTTCTCCTACTACTTCTACTTTCCCTTTATTTACTTCTATTTTACTGTCTGTGCACATTGTTGCTAATTCCATTGCAAGATTTGGATTTTCTGCTTTTATTTCTACAACTTTCATTTTATTTTGTGTTAATGTTCCTGTTTTGTCAGAACAAATAACATTACTACTTCCTAATGTTTCTACTGCTGGTAATTTTCTGATAATACTATTTCGTTTCGCCATTTTAGTAACACCAATAGATAACATTATAGTAACAATTGCTGGCAACCCTTCTGGTATAGCTGCTACTGCTAATCCAACAGAAGTCATAAACATTTCCATAGGAGGTATTTTTTTGATAATTCCTATTAAAAAAATAATTAAACATATAATTAAGCAAATAACTCCTAATATTTTACCAACTTGATTTAGTTTTCTTTGAATTGGTGTTTCTGGTGATTCATTTTCAATAATCATATTTGCAATTTTTCCTACTCTTGTATCCATTCCTATTTCTGTTATTACTATTTTTGCATGTCCATTAACTACAATACTTCCCATAAATACCATATTAATAATATCTCCTAATGGTATTCCTTCTTTACAAATTTTGCTTCCATCTTTTTCTACTGCTTCTGTTTCACCTGTTAAACTGGATTCTTCTACTTTAAAATTAAAATTTTCTATAATTCTCCCATCTGCTGGCACACGATTTCCTGCTTCTAATATAACAATATCTCCTACTGTTAAAGTATCTGATGGTACTTCCATTTCTTTACCATCTCTAATAACTTTTGACATTTGTGGTGTCATCTTTTTTAAACTTTCAATAGATTTCTCTGCCTTTGCTTCTTGTAATACTCCCATAATAGCATTTAACACAACAATTGCAATAATAATTATAGAGTCTATATAATCATTTTCTCCTTGATACCATGATATACCTGCTGATACAATTGATGCCATGATTAAAATAATAATCATAAAGTCTTGAAATTGTTTGAAAAATTTAACAATAATACTTTCTTTTTTATTGTTTTTTAATTCATTTTTTCCATATTGATTTTGCCTTTTTGATACTTCACTATTAGTTAATCCGTTTTTTAAGTTTGTGCTTAGCCTTTTTTCGACCTCTTCTTTTCTAAGTGTTTCCCACATATACATTCTCTCCTTTGTATCTTTTTTTGTGTATTTAATCATCTTGTCCTTCTTTCTTCTAATTGTATTCATGTGGATTGTTTTTATTACTAATTTTACACAATTAAATTATGTTATTCATATTATGTTATTAGATAGTTTTAATGGAGGTTTTGAAATGCTACTTAACTGTTTACTTTTAGCAATCTCTAGTAGTATAGATTCGCTTGGGATTGGGATTACATATGGAATAAAGAATACTAAAATAACTTTACTAGCAAAATTTATTTTATTTTTAGTTTCGTTTACTATTTCCACAATTTCTATTTATTTTGGAAATAGTTTAAAATATTTTTTACCTGATTTTGTTATAGATTATTTAGGATGTTTTATTTTAATATTTATGGGATTTTTCATGTGTTTTCAAGCATTAAAAGATACTAAAAAAGATTATAAAATTAATTCTGATATAAATTTGAATGATACTGAAAAAATATATTCTTTTTTTATTAAATGTCTTGGCATTACTATAAAAATTATTAAAAATCCTACATCTTCGGATTTAGATAAATCCAATACAATAGATTCTAAAGAAGCACTATTTCTTGGTATAGCACTTTCTTTAGATAGTTTTTGTATTGGAATTGGTTTTAGTATGATAAATACTTTTTCTATTTTGTTTCCATTATTAATTGGTTTTTTCCAATTGTTCTTTTTGAATGTTGGAAATTACTGTGGAAAAAAAGTTTTTTCTTTTAATAAGTTACCTGATAATATTTGGTCTACAATTTCTGGCATTTTGCTTATCATAATTGGACTTTGCAAAATTATATTATAATAAATATATGAAATGACAAATCTACAAACGTGGTTTTGCCGAGATAAAAGTTTAATAAACCATTCTCCCAGCAATAGCAGAATGGTTTATTTTTATTTATGTAGTTACTTATTAACCCAGTTCTTATGTCAATTATTTTACAATACTATTTTAACATTATCTACAAATTTAATTGAATCTATAAATACATTTTTAACCAGTGAGACAATTTTTTAATCGTTATTCAAAAAATTCATAACTAAGTCAATAATTACTTCTTTTTCTTTTGGATTAGACTCAGCAATAAGAAGTGTTAGAGCTGTTAATGTATTATTATCAATAACTTGTTTTCCTCTTTTATATAAAATTCCGTAAAAACTTAAAAAATATATAAATAAAGTAGCTGCAATTCTTTTATTGCCATCTGTAAAAACATGATTTTTAACTATTAAATATAAAAAGTTAGCTGCTTTCTCTTCAATACTTTTATAAATATCTTGTCCAGCAAAACTTTGATATATATTACCAATTATTGATTCTAACCCGTTATCTTTTTCAATTGCAAATAATGAACTTTCTTCATTAAATTTCAATTTATTTATAATTTTTATACAATCACCATATTTAATTTTTCTTTCATCAATATTACCTTTGATTTTCTTTAATGTTCTATGGTCATAATCATCCAATAAATCTAGAGCTTTTGAATATTCTCCAATTACTTTTAATATTTCTTTTGCATCATTTTCTTCTAAATTTTCATCTATTCTATTTGCTATATCAATTAACTTTATTGTTTTTTCTAAATATTCTAATCTTTTTTTATTTACTGCATAGCCTTTTAGCATATAATCTTTTAAAATTTTATTTGCCCATTGTCTAAAAATTACACCTTTATTAGATTTTACTCTATAACCTATACTAATTATCATATCTAAATTATAATATTCAATATTTCTAGTAACATTTCTGTTTCCTTCTTTTTTAACTGTCGCAAATTTTACGACAGTTGAAATGTCTTTTAATTCTTCTTTCAAAGCATTATTGATATGTTTTCCTATCGTTTTTATATCCCTATCAAATAATTTAGCTAATTGTTCTCTATTTAGCCACACCGTTTCATCTTTTAAGTTTACCTCTAATTTTACTCCTTGGTTTTCAAATAAAATAATTTCATTTTTCCTTTCTTCCATAAGAACACCAGCCTTATTTAAAATTTAGTTCTTATTATATTTATTTTTTTATTACTGTGTTCGGTAATATGAGAACTATTGTTTGTATTATATGCTATTATAAAATAATTGTCAAGGTAATTCAAAGTAATTTTTAAAGCACTATAAACTTCCAAATATAAAAAACAGATTACAAAACTATTTGCTTTAATGTTTTCACTTATAAAACTGAATGAATTTAATTTTTTAATTAAATTCATTCAGTTTGTAATTTCATAGACAACAATTTAGATATACCATTTTCCTCCATAGTAATTCCATAAACCGTATCTGCAACTTCCATAGTACCTTTCCTATGTGTAATAATCAAAAATTGTGTATCCTTAGAAAATTTCTTTAAATATTCTGCATATCTATACACATTAACATCATCTAATGCTGCTTCTATTTCATCTAACACACAAAATGGTGCGGGATTAATTTTCAAAATTGCAAATAGCAATGCAATTGCTGTAAATGCTTTTTCTCCTCCAGATAGCAACATCATATTCTGTAATTTTTTTCCTGGTGGTTGTACTGTTATTTCTATACCACACTCTAAGATATTATCTTTGTCCTCTAATTTTAGACTTGCTGTTCCTCCACCAAATAATTCTTGGAATACCTCTTTAAAGTTTTTATTTATTAATTCAAATTTTTCTTTAAATTGTTCTTTCATAATATTTGTCATTTCAGAAATAATATTTCTTAGTTTTGCCATTGTACTTTCTAAATCCACTCTTTGTTCACACATAAAGTCATATCTATCTTTTAAGTTTTTATATTCTTCTATGGAATCTACATTAACACTTCCTAATTCACGAATTTCATTTCTTAAATCTTTTACTTTTTTCTGTGTTAATTGAACATTTTCTGGTTTTCTATAATCAACAACATTATTAGGTGTAAGTTCATATTCTTCCCACATTTTATTTATAATTTCATTTATGTCTTCTTCTAATTTGTTTTTCTTAACATCTATTTTTACTATTTGTGATTTTAAATCTTCTATAATTTTTAATTTATTATTAATTTCTTCCTCTTGTTCTGCTAATTTTTCATTTTTTTGAATTCGTTTTTCTTTTAATTCTTCTATTTTCGAACCACTATTTTCTACTTCTTTTTTTATTTTTTCTATTTTTGATTTTATTTCTTCAATAGACTTTTCTAAATTAAAATTATCTTGTATTATTTGCTCTATTTGTACCTTTTTATTTTCAATACTTTTGTTGGTATTTTCTATTTCTGAGTGAATCCTTTCTTGCAATTCTTGTATTGAAGTTTCACTTTCATCAAATGAAGATACAGAAATTTTTAAATTAGTAATGTCAAAATTTAAATCATCAACATATTTTTGATTATCTTTATTTAATTCTGCAAATTCTGTGATAATTTTCTTTAATTTTTCATTTGCTTCATTAATTTCTTGTATTTTTTCTTGTAATTCTTCTTTATTTTTAATACTTTGTTCTTTTTGTTCTTCTAATTTCTGATTTTCTTCTTTTAGTTTGTTTAATCTTGTTTCTAATCTATTGATATTTTCTTCTATACTATTAATCTTTTCTTTCCCTGTTGCATATATAATTTCTATTTCCTGTAATTCTTTCTCAAATTCTGCAACTTTTTCTAATACATTTTCCACAGATTTTTGATAGTTTTCTTTCTCTTTTTCTAGTTTTTGTATTTGCTCTTCAAGTTTTTGTATTTCTTTTTGTAATTTTTCAATTTCTCTTCCTCTACCTAAGATGTTTACTGTTTTTTTAGCAACAGAACCTCCTGTTATTGCTCCTGATGGGTTTATTACATCTCCTGCAATTGTAATAATTCTAAAGCTATATCCATTATCTTTTGCAACTCTAATAGCAGTATCCATATCTTCTACAATTACAGTTCTCCCTAGTAAATTTAGGATAATGTTTTCATATTTTTTACTATATTTTATTAAATCTGAAGCAATTCCAACAATTCCTGTATTTTTTCCTTTTATTTTTTCTAATTTTCTTCCTTTTACAGATGTGATTGGCAAAAATGATGCTCTACCTAAATTGTTTTTTCTTAAATGTTCAATTAATCTTTTTGCATCCTCTTCATTATCTGTAACTATATTTTGCAAACTACTACCTAAACACATTTCAATAGCTGTTTGGTATTCTTCGGGTACTTCTATAATATTTGCTAGAACTCCATGCATTCCCTTTCCTAGTTCTTTTGTTGTTTCGCAATCTTTTAAAAGTGATTTAACACTTTTTATATACCCTTCTTTTTCTTTTTCTGTTTCAATTAAAAATTTTAATTTTGATTCCTTTATTTGCTTTTCTCTTGTAAGCATATCAATTTTACTATCAAAATCTTTTATCTTTCTATTTGCTTCTTCTTTCTCTTTACTTACCTCTTGCAAATCAGCTAAAATTTTATTTCTTTTGCTTTCAATTTCATAAAATTCTTTTGCAATTTCTTCCTTTTTCATTCTTGTACTATCTAATTCTGAAATATTTCCCGTTATTTCATTTTTTATTTGTGCTTGTCTTTTTTGATGGTTTTGATAATTTATATCTTGTTCACTAATATTTGCTTGTAATTCATATTTTTTGTCTGTATTTTCTTCAACTGTTTTCTTATGTTCTTCTATTTCTAATTCTTTACTAGTCAATTTTTTTGTAATTTTAGCTAATTCTTTTTCTTTTTCTTCTAACTCTTTTGCAAATTTTTCTCTATTTTGCTTTAAATTTTCTTTCTTTTCTTCTTTTTGCTTTTTCTCTTCTTCTAAATCTTGTATTCTTGTTTTTAATTCTTCTATTTCTTTTTCAAAGCGTTCTTTATTTTGTTTGTTGTTTTCTATTCTAGTATTAGATACATTAATGTCAGAATTTAGCATTTCAATCTCTTTTTTACTTTCAAATCCAAGATTAGACATTTGTTCAATAGATTCTGTTATATTATCGATTTCTTCTTTTAGTTCCTCTTTTAGCGCTTTAATTCTTTCTAACTTACCTTCTTCATCATTGCATTGTTCTTTATATATCTTTTCATCATTTACAATATTTTCTAAGTCTTTTCTATATTTTTCTATATTGTATAAAAATAATCCTATTTCAATATTTTTTAACTCTTCTTTTAAGTTTAAATATTTTTTTGCTTTTTCTGCTTGCATTTTTAGTGGATCTAAATTAGTTTCTATCTCTGATAATATATCATTAATTCTAAGAAGATTTAGTTTTGTCTGTTCTAATTTTTTTTCACTTTCTGTTTTTCTTACTCGATACTTTACAATACCTGCTGCTTCTTCAAAGATGTGTCTTCTATCTTCTGATTTATTGCTTAAAATTTCATCTATTTTTCCTTGTCCTATAATAGAATATCCATCTTTTCCAATACCTGTATCCATAAATAATTCTAATACATCTTTTAATCTGCATGGTACTTTATTTATATAATATCCAGTTTCTCCACTTCTATATATTTTTCTTGTAACAGTTACTTCTGTATATTCAATAGGTAATGTTCCATCTGTATTATCAAATACCAATGATGCTTCTGCAAATCCTAATGATTTTCTATTTTGTGTTCCGGCAAAAATAATGTCAAGAGATTTTGAACCTCTTAACGATTTCATACTTTGTTCTCCAAGCACCCAACGAATTGCGTCTGATATATTACTTTTTCCAGAACCATTTGGTCCTATAACGCTTGTAATTCCTGGCATAAATTCTAATACAGTTTTATCTGCAAATGATTTAAATCCTTGTAATTCTAATCTTTTTAAATACATGTATATCTCCTTATTACATATTTTTATCTATATTAGGTAATAATTGTTTTTTTCTTGAAACAACACCTGGTAAAAATGCTCTATTATTTTCTAACTTCACATCAAATGCTTTTTCTACTGCATCTGTTCTATCTCCTAAAGCAATAATTTCTGAGTTGCTATTTAAAATGTCTGTTATTGCTAGCACAAAAAGTTTTAAGCCTTTTTTCTCAATTTCACTATTTATTGCACTTTCTAAATCTTTTTGTCTTTTTAATACATCTTCAATATCTACAGTATTTACTTGTGCAATAACAAATTTATTTCCGTCTTTATCAAGATTTTTTGCATCTAAGTTTACTAATTCTGCTTCTGAAAAATCTCCTAAATCTGTTCCAGCTTTTAACATTTCTAGTCCATATTCTTGAAGATTAATTCCTGCTACTTTTTCTAATTCTTCTAATGCTTTTTTATCATGTTCTGTTGTTGTTGGTGATTTTAATAATAAAGTGTCTGATATGATAGCGCTTGCCATTAAGATTGCTTCTTCTTTAGAGATTTCATATCCAAATTTATTGTATTCTTCAAATAAAATAGTACATGTACATCCATATGGTTTTGCTGTGTAATATAAAGGTTCTGATGTTTCAAAGTTTGATATTCTATGATGATCTGTTACAGATAAAATTTTTGCTTTTTCAATTCCTTCAACACTTTGATTAAATTCATTATGGTCTACCAAACATACTTCTTGTCCTTCTTCTACTTTATCTATCATCTCTGGTGCCTCTAGATGTAAATAGTCTAACACATATTGTGTTTCTTTGTTTACTTTTCCTAATCTTTTTGCAACTGTACAATCCCATCCATTTTTTTTGTTTAATCTTTCACTTACTAAACTTGCACATATTGTGTCTGTATCTGGATTTCTGTGTCCAAAAATAAATACTTCTTTTTCCATATTTTTTGCTCCTTTTATTCATATTTTTGTTATCCTACTCATTATATTTTCATTTGCAAAATTTGTCAATTAGAAACTGTTTAAAATATCCTCCAATTCTTTTTTATTGAATTGATATTTTTTATTACAAAAATGACAAAGTATTTCTGCTTTTCCATCTTTTTCAATTATATCTTGTAATTCTTCTTTACCTATTGTCATCAAAGCATCTTGCATATGTTCTTTTGAACAATCACATCTAAACTCTGGCACAATATCATCTTCTATAATTTCAACATTTTCATCACCTGTTATTTTTCTTGCAATTTCTTCTAATGTTAAGTTTTGGTCTAACATTTTTGACATTGCCCCTGCTTTAAAAATAGACTGTTCTATTGTTGATATATCTGTTTCTGTGGCATCTGGCATTGGATTAATCAAATATCCTCCACTTGCCTTTACACCATTTTTATCTACTAATACGCCTAATGCAACTGCTGAATTTCTTTGTTCTGAATTTACAAAATAATTTGCAAAGTCTTCTGCTATTTCTCCTGATACTAATGGAGAAATCCCGATATATGGGTCTTTTAAACCAATATCTTTTACTACATTAATAAATCCTTCATGTCCTACAGCTCCAGAAACATCTAATTTTCCAAACTCATTTAATGGTAGTTCTACTACCGGATTTGTTGCATAACCTTTTACAATTGGTTTATTGTTTGCTGTTGCTATCATGACACCTATTGGTCCATTCCCTTTTAATTGAACAGTTAATTTGTCTTTACTTCCTTTCATTTCTGTTGCCATGATACTTGTTATTGTTAATAGTCTTCCAAATGCTGCTGTTACTACTGGACTCATATCATGTGTTTTTCTTGCTTTTTCTACCATTTGAGTTGTATTTGCACATATAACAGATACCCTTCCATTATGTGCTAAAAATTTTATTAT
>CAYVCM010000026.1:0-18707 GCA_964449925.1 uncultured Clostridium sp. | reverse complement strand
TGGAACAGTAAAGAATTGTACAGTAAGTGGTAGTATTACAAGAACAGGAACAAGTCGTGTTCGTTTAGGTGGAATTGCTGGATATATATCAACAAGTACAATAGAAAATTGTGAGAGTAATGTAAATATAGAAGTAGAAGATACTACTTATTGCTATGTAGGTGGTATTATAGGATATGGAGATGCAAGTGGCTATTCAGGTACTAGAATAGTTAACTGTAAAAATAATGGAAGTATAGAAATTGATAATACAGACTTATCAACAGGAAATTTATTTATAGGTGGTATTATTGGATATAAAAGTTATTGTTTAATAAAATCATGTAGTAATACAGGCAATATTGATATTAAAGATACAGCTTCTGGAGATGTTTATGTAGGAGGAATTGTAGGAAATGCAGATAGAGAAGTTATAATGGATACATATAATGAAGGAAATATAACATATAAAGGTTCTGGCAGTGATTTTAGGTTAGGTGGAATTTTTGGGTATCAGCGTTATGGTTTTGTTTATAATGTGTATAATACAGGAATTATTACAGCAGAAAATACAGGAAATAGCACGAATATTGGTGGAATTGGAGGCAATAATAATTCAGGACATTTTGGATGTGCATATAATTTAGGAGAAATAAATGTAACAACAACTTCTTCAACAAGAGATGTGGGGGGGATTTTGGGACAAGCTTATTATACTGGTACTATAGTATATACATATAGCATAGGAAAAATTAATTGTTCTAGTGGTAATGTAGGAGCCATTGCAGGACAGAGATATGTATCAAGTTCAGTTATAGAAAACAATTATTATTTAGAAGGTGTAGCAGATGTTGCTATAGCTGGTACTGGTAATGGAAATGATACTGTAACAAAGCTAACTAGCATTACAGGTACAGAAATGGCAGAAGTATTAAATAGTGGTATATCTTATGCACAAGAAATAATTAGTGGAACATCTACTGAAATTTTAGAAAAAACATGGAAAGTATATTCTGAGCAAAACAATGGATATCCAGTATTAGAGTAAACAATAAAAAATTAAGATGTTCTTGAAATTTGTATTGAGCCAAAGAATTTATGAAAGTTAAAATAATATATCTACACACCTTGCCACTATATTAATTCTGAATTAGTAGCATTATAAAATAAAAAACAATCGAGAATACTTGAAAAGTATTCTCTTTTGTTATACAATGATACTGTCCGTGAGGGCAAAAAGGAGGAATTTTTATGAGAAAAAAAGTAATCGCAGGAAACTGGAAAATGAATATGCTTCCAGACGAGACAATAAGATATATTGACGAATTATCAAAATTAGTAAGTGAAACACAAAACGAAGTTATTTTATGTGTTCCATTTACTGATTTATTTTATGCTTTACTAACTGCACAAAATACAAATATAAAAATCGGAGCACAAAATATGCACTTTGAAGAAAAAGGTGCATACACAGGAGAAGTATCAGCAAAAATGTTAAAATCAATTAATGTAGAATATGTTATTATTGGACACTCAGAAAGAAGACAATACTTTAATGAAACAGATGAAAGTGTCAACAAAAAAATCAAAGCAGCATTTGAAAATGGATTAAAACCAATTGTATGTGTTGGAGAAACATTAGAACAAAGAGAAGCTGGTAAAACAGCAGAAATTATAACAAAACAAACAGAATTGGCATTAGAAGGTTTAACAGATGAACAAATAGGAAATACTATTATTGCATATGAACCAATATGGGCAATTGGAACAGGAAAAACAGCAACAAGTGAAGATGCAAACAACTCAATTAAAGATATCCGTAAGAAAATTGAAGAAATATATGGACAAAAAGTAGCTGATAGAGTTATAATACAATATGGTGGAAGTGTAAAATCTAAAAATGCAAAAGAACTATTTACAATGTCTGACATAGACGGAGGATTAGTTGGTGGAGCAAGTTTAGATCCAGAAGAATTTTCAAAGATTGTTAATTTTGATAAATAATAAAAACAAATCATGAAAAATTCTAAAAAGGTAAAAAACTACTAAACATAAGAAATCTAAGAAGCAAAAGAAAAAGTCTAAAAATTGCTCTACAATTTTTAGAAAAAATAAACAAGATACATTTCTAATAAAATTTAAATAAATGTAATAGAAATGTTAAAGTAGAGAGAAGGATGGTAGATTATGAAAGACAAATTAACAATGCTAATGATATTAGACGGATTTGGAAACAATCCAAACAAAGAAGGAAATGCTATTAAATTAGCAAAGACACCAAATATTGATAAACTAATGAAAAAATATTCTAATACAGAAATTTACACAAGTGGACTACATGTAGGATTACCAGAAGGACAAATGGGTAATTCAGAAGTAGGGCATACAAACATTGGAGCAGGAAGAATTGTATATCAAGAATTAACTAGAATAACAAAATCAATAGAAGATGGGGACTTTTTCACAAACCCAGAATTTATTGCAGCAATTGAAAATTGTAAAAAACACAATTCAAAATTGCATATACTAGGATTAGTATCAGATGGAGGTGTTCATAGTCATAATCGACATCTATATGGATTACTAGAAATGGCAAAAAGAAGAGATTTTGAAAATGTTTATGTACATTGTTTCTTAGATGGAAGAGATACACCACCAGCATCTGCTGAAAGTTATATCGTAAAACTAGAAGAAAAAATGAAAGAAAAAAATATAGGAAAAATTGCAAGCTTATCAGGTAGATTTTATGCAATGGACAGAGATAAAAGATGGGAAAGAGTTCAAAAATGCTATAATGCACTTGTTAAAGGTGAAGGAATAAAAGCAGGAAGTAGTGTAAAAGCTATTGAAGATTCTTATCAAAAAGAAGTATTTGATGAATTTGTTGAACCAACTGTTATTTGTAATGGAGAAGAACCAATTGCAAAAATAGAAAAAAATGATTCTGTTATATTCTTTAACTTTAGACCTGATAGAGCAAGAGAAATTACCAGAGCATTAGTAGATCCAGAATTTGATGGATTTGAAACAAAAAAAGACTTAAATTTATATTATGTATGTTTTACAAGTTATGATGAGACAATGCCAAATGTACACATTGCCTTCAAAAAAGAAACATTACACAATACATTTGGAGAATACATTAGTAAATTAGGTTATACACAATTAAGAATTGCTGAAACAGAAAAATATGCACATGTTACATTTTTCTTCAATGGTGGAGAAGAAAAACAATATCCAGGTGAAGATAGAATATTAGTACCATCTCCTAAAGTAGAAACATATGATATGAAACCAGAGATGAGTGCTTATGAAGTAACAGATAAAGTACTAGATGCAATTAAGAAGGATAAATATGATAATATTATATTAAATTATGCAAATACAGATATGGTTGGACATACAGGTAGTTTAGAGGCAGCAATAAAAGCAGTTGAAGCAATAGATGAATGTGTAGGAAAAGTTGTAAGTTTAGTAGAAGAAAAGCAAGGAAATCTTATTATTACAGCAGACCATGGTAATGCAGAACAAATGATAGACAACAAAACAGGAGAACCACATACAGCACATACAACAAATCCTGTACCAATTATATTAGTAACACCAGACAATTCATTAAAATTAAAATCAGGTGGAAAATTAGCAGATTTAGCTCCAACTATGCTTGATCTAATGCATTTAGACAAACCAGAGGAAATGACAGGAGAAAGTTTATTAGATAAGGAATAAAAGGATATGTTAAATCACACAAAACAGATAAAAGAAATGTATGAGGAAATACAAAGAAAATTATTATACCTCATACCAGAAAAATGGGAATCGATATATTTATATAGCTCTGTTATAGAAGATGCACCAAAAGAACATACAGGAGAATTATTTTTCTATTATATTCCAAAAGGTATTTTTAGAAAAAATCCTGTTAATGTCTATGAAGTTCCAAGTAAATTTAATATTGATGAAAAACAATATTTAGATTTAGTTGAAAAATTATATGATAATATAAAACTATTGAGGGAAGAATTCAAAAAAACAACACAAGGGGAAATGTGGAGCAATTTGACCATATCTATAACAAATGTAAAATTTAGAGCAGAATATAGTTATGAAGATTTGGTCAATAATGCCTTTAATAGTTATGAAAGACATGTTATTTGGAGATATAAATATTTAGACATTGGACCAGAACAAGTTTCTAAAAAAGATAGAGATATATTATATCGATATTTTAATGGTGCAAGAAATTTGGCAGAAGTAGAAGAATATAGTGCTGGAATTTATATAGAACAAGATACAAAAAATATTTTTGAATATAGCACCCAAGCGGATGAGCTTGAAAATGATGGATATATTAGAGAAGACGAAATACCAGATACACCAATAGAAAAGAAATATAATCAAATTCCAAGCCATAAAATAGAAAATAATTGGAATGCAAATGCTAGAAAAAAAGAAGATACTATGTGGAGTCAAGGACATACATCATCAGAACAATACATTATAAAAAGTTCTAGAAATATTAAACGATATGATGCAAATCAAGATAAAGAAATAACAGAAAAGGCAAAAGAGAAAAATAATCATGCTACAGTAGATAATACACAATTAAATTCAACAGATAAAATGAAGAAAAATGGAAATAAAGTAACACTTGTTGATACATCATTAAAAGAAACAAGTAAAACTAGACAAGATGGAAACAAGGTAACATTATTGCAAGAGCAATCAAAACAGTTAAAACAAAAAAAACAAAGTGAAAATGAAGTAACACTTAAAAAAGAACAAGCAAAATCACCAGAAAAAACACAACAAAATGGTAATAAAGTTACATTAATAGATTCATCTTTAAAAGTAACAAATAAAACTAAAAATGATGGAAACAAGGTAACATTTATAAAAGAACAAACAAAATCATTAGATAAAACGCGACAAAATGGTAATAAAGTAACATTAATAGATACATCTTTAAAAGTAACGAATAAAACTAAGAATGATGGTAACAAAATAACATTAATAGATTCACCATCTAAAATGGTAAAACAGGCACAAAAAAATGGAAACACTGTTACACTTATAGATGAACAATTTAATATAGTAAATAATAATAATACAAAGAAAAATATTCAAAAAAGAAAACAAACAGAGGTAAAATCAAGTCAAAAAAAGAATTTACAAACAAAAAAAATGACAACATCAATGCAAATAGAAGACAGTATTTTACCAAGAAATGAATTTACAAATGAACAAATTAAAAAGTTAGCTAAAAATCAAATATTATTTTCAGAAGATAAAATAGATGAAGAATAAAAATGTTATTAATTTTAGGTGTTTTGCCTAAGAAAGATATATACAAACAAAGTATTGAAAGGAGCAATGAAAATGATTTATTCAAAAGAATTAGAAGAAATGTGTGTTGTAAAAAAAGGAGTAGACCATGGACCAGCACCAATTCCAGAAGAAGGAAAATGGGTACAAGCAAAAGAAATAAAAGATATATCTGGTTTAACACATGGTATTGGATGGTGCGCACCACAACAAGGAGCATGTAAATTAACTTTAAATGTAAAAGATGGTATCATTCAAGAAGCTTTAATTGAAACAATTGGATGTTCAGGAATGACACATTCAGCAGCTATGGCTGGAGAAATTTTAACAGGAAAAACAATATTAGAAGCATTAAATACAGACTTGGTTTGTGATGCTATCAATACTGCTATGAGAGAATTGTTCTTACAAATTGTATATGGAAGAACACAAACAGCATTCTCAGAAGGTGGACTTCCAGTAGGAGCAGGTCTTGAAGATTTAGGAAAAGGTCATACATCACAAGTTGGAACAATCTATTCAAGTACATTAAAAGGACCAAGATATTTACAGTTAACAGAAGGTTATATTGTTGAATTAGGATTAGATAAAGATGATCAAATTATTGGTTATAAGTATGTACATATGGGTAAAATGATGGATAATATCAAAAAGGGTATGGATCCAATGGAGGCTATTGAGAAGGCTTCTGGTACTTATGGAAGATTTGATGAGGCTATTAAGAAGATTGACCCAAGACAAAATTAATTAAAATCAGCAATCTGCACATTTTTAATAAAATATTCAAACTTCGATGTACAAAAAGTACACCTTCAGCTTGTATATTTTATGAAAAATGCACATCTTACTAATTTTAATTAATTTTTAAGAGTAGAAAGCGAATGAAAAGCGGCATCTTGCGTTGTCAAACTTCATTTGAAATTTAATCAATGTACAAAGAGTACATCTCATAAATTTCAAATTCGTTTTCCTAGCAATATACCACTTTTGCTTCGCTTTAGTGGATTAGTATTTTTAGATAATGAACATGTAAAAACATTAAACAAATTTATATAGCAATTTGATGAGAAAATCGTATAATAAAAAGGAGGAAATAAAATGGCAGTAACATTTGAAAGTTATGAAAGAAGAATTGATCAAATTAAACCAGTAATGGAAAAATACGGAATAAAAGATTTCGAAGATGCATTAAAAATATGTACAGATAAAGGATTTAATCCATATGAAATAGTAAAAGGAGTACAACCAATCTGTTTTGAAAATGCAGCATGGGCATATACACTAGGGGCAGCAATTGCTGTTAAAAAAGGTTGCACAAAAGCAGCTGATGCAGCAAAAGCAATTGGAGAAGGATTACAAGCATTTTGTATTCCAGGTTCAGTTGCAGATGATAGAAAAGTTGGATTAGGACATGGAAACTTAGCATCAATGCTATTATCAGAAGATACAAAATGTTTTGCATTCTTAGCAGGACATGAAAGCTTTGCAGCAGCTGAAGGTGCAATCGGAATTGCAAAATCAGCAAACAAAGTAAGAAAAGAACCATTAAGAGTTATCTTAAATGGACTTGGAAAAGATGCAGCACAAGTTATCTCAAGAATTAATGGATTTACATATGTAAAAACAGACTTTGATTTCTTTACAGGAAAAGTAAAAGTAGTAGAAGAAATTAAATATTCAGATGGAGAAAGAAGTAAAGTTAGATGTTATGGAGCAAACGATGTTAGAGAAGGTGTAGCTATCATGTGGATGGAAGATGTTGATGTATCAATTACAGGTAACTCAACAAATCCAACAAGATTCCAACATCCAGTTGCTGGAACATATAAGAAAGAAAGATTAGCAGAAGGAAGAAAATATTTCTCAGTAGCATCAGGTGGAGGAACAGGAAGAACATTACATCCAGACAACATGGCTGCTGGACCAGCATCATATGGTATGACAGATACAATGGGAAGAATGCACTCAGATGCACAATTTGCAGGAAGTTCATCAGTACCAGCACATGTTGAAATGATGGGACTAATCGGAATGGGTAACAACCCAATGGTTGGAGCATCAGTAGCAGTAGCTGTTGCAATAGAAGAAGCAATGAAATAGTCCAATAGGGATGTGTCAAATCGTTCAAAAATGAAACAAAAGGGACAGACCTCAAAGAATAAACTTATGAGAGTTATTCTTGGGTCTGTTTTCTTTTTTGTTTCAACAGACAAAACCCTTGAAAATATTGAAAAGTAAGAAGTAGAAACAATACGAACAAAATTTTTATATTTTTTCATAAAAAGTATTGACAAAGTAAAAAATAAGATATAGAATAAGAACAACAAAAGCGAACAATAATTTGCAAAACAAAAATTCAAAGATAGGAGTGATGTTATGTATAAAGTAAAAAAAGCAATAAAAGTAAAAAATAATATAGAT
Source organism: uncultured Clostridium sp. (assembly GCA_964449925.1). GTDB lineage: Bacteria > Bacillota > Clostridia > TANB77 > CAG-508 > CAG-269. The sequence goes on along the minus strand of CAYVCM010000026.1, from coordinate 10,982 downwards.
ACAACATTAGAAAGACATCCAGTGCCAGTTTTAGGAATTGATTACAAAGTAAAAATAGTTTACAAAAACATAAGAGTACCAGAATTAGATGTAGAAAACAAATTAATAAAAATATCACTTCCTAATCAATATAAAAATGGTAACAATAAAGAAATTTTAGATTTAGCCATAGATAAAATGTATGAGCAAATAGCGAAAGTAGAAGTAGAAAGAGCAATGGAAAAAACAAGAATTATGTTAGGATTCGCACCAGAAGATTATGAAATAAAAAATATGAAAAAAGAAATTGGAAGATGCATAAATGGTAAAATAACAATTAACCCTAAAATTGTTATGTTCCATAGAGATGTTATTGATTTTATTGTATTACATGAATATTGTCATTTAAAATATAAAACACATTCAAAATATTTTTACAGAATGATAGAAAACTATGAACCAAATTTTGAAAGATATGAAAAAATCTTAGAAACTAGCTTGTTTCAATATTAAAAATACGGTATAATCATAATATGATGAAAGAAATAATAGTAAATAAAAAATATAATGAAAAAAAATTACATAAAGTAATATTAGAAGAATTGCCAGATATAAGTTATCCTACATTTTGTAAATTATTAAGAAAAAAAGAAATAAAAGTAAATGGAAAAAGAACAAATAAAGATATTCTTATATATGAAAGTGATAAGATAAATATATATCTACCAAAAGAATTAGAAAATACACAAATAAAATTAAATATTGTGTATGAGGATAAAAATATATTGCTAATCAATAAGCCAGCAAATATTGAAGTAACAGGTAATAATTCTTTAACAGAAATAATCAACAAACAGTATGCAAACTGTGAATTTAAGCTACAACCATGTCATAGAATTGATAGAAATACAACAGGACTAGTTTTATTTGCAAAAAATGAAGAAGCATTAAAGATTTTGTTAGAAAAATTTAAAAATCATGAAATAGAAAAACATTACTTAGCATTAGTATATGGAATTCCAAACAAAAAAGAAGAAAGATTAGAGGCATATCTATTCAAAGATCAAAAAAAGGCACAAGTATATATTAGCGATACTTTTAAAAAAGGATATCAGAAGATTATTACAAAATACACAGTATTAGAAAAAAGAAAAAACAATACAGCTTTATTAGATGTAGAAATTGAAACAGGAAGAACACATCAAATAAGGGCACATTTAGCACATATAGGATATCCAATTATAGGGGATGGCAAATACGGGAAAAATGAAATTAATAAGCAATTTGGTAAAAAGTATCAAATGCTATGTAGTTATAAATTGAAGTTTAATTTTCAGTCAGAAAGTGGAATATTATCATATTTAAAAGGACAAGAAATTAAATTAGAAAATATAAATATGTAGAAGACCATCTCATGCGATGGTCTTATTTTTTTAATAGTCACATCCTTTTTCTATCATAGCTTCATCAATTTGATTAACTCTATTGATTAAAGACAATAAAAATTTAGACAAAATATATTTTGCATTTTTTAAATTAATATCTATGTTTTTTGCTTTACAAGCATTTTTTAGTTCTGTTAAATCATTTCTAATGGCAGGAAGTAGTGATAGAGAAATACATACCATAACTTCAATTTCTTCTGTATTTACTTTGAAAAGCTTTAAAGGACTACATAGTAATCTAATAGTTTTTGCTAAATTTGCAACAGTTGTTGTTTGAGAATATATAAATGTTGTATTGCAAACAATAATTAATTTAATTCCTATCCATAAAGCAAATACAAAACTATCTAATAAAATGTTAATAATAAAAGTAAAAAGTACAAATGGAACAATTTTTAGTGTATTAAAAAATGCTTTTTTAAAACTAAGTTTACACAATAATATAACTATTAGATTTAATATAAGACATGACAAAATGTAAATCTGATTAGGCAAGAAAAATATGGTTGTAGCATATATGATAAATATTAAAAATTTAAAAACATCTTTCATTTTAAATTCCTTTCTGCATTTAATTTTTCTTTTATAGCAGTTGAAAGTTCATCTATTGAAAAATTTTCAACATGCAAATCAATGCCTTCTGATTTTAGCTTTACTAAAATATTTAGCAAAGTTGGAATTTTAATATCATATTTTTCTAAAATATTATATTTATCAATTAGTTCTTGCTTTTTTATTTCAGCTACAATTTTTCCATTATCTAAAATTAAAGTTCTATCAGCTAATAAAATTTCATCTGCAAGATTTGTAATGCAAATAATTGTATAACCTTTTTGTTTTAATTCTAAAATAATATTATGTATCTTTTCTTTGCCATAACTATCAATCATTGTAGTCGGTTCATCTAAAATAATATATTTAGGGTTTTTGGCTAAAATTTCTGCAATCATAATTCTTTGTTTCTGACCAAGTGACAAAGAATACAAATCCTTATCTTTAAAATCATACATATCTACTTGTTTTAAAGAAGTTGATATTCGATTTTCAATTTCTGATGAATCTAAACCTCTAAGAGAAAAAGATAGCTCATCATAAATATTATTAAAAATGATTTGATTTTCTGGGTTTTGAAAAACAATACCTACTTTTTCTCTGATTTTTTTTATATCTTTAGTAGTATTAATGTTATCAATTGTTATAGTTCCTTCTTTTAATTTAGTGATTCCTGCAATTAGTCTTCCAAGAGTTGATTTTCCTGAACCATTTTTTCCAACAATACTGATTACTTCACCATCATTTACAGAAAAATTTATGTTTTTTAAGATATAATCACTATTTTTGTATTTAAAACATACATTTTCTACACTAATCATCGTTATCGCTACTCCTTATATATTTATCAAAATGTTTTCTCAATAATTTTTCAACAAACAGAATGACAATAACTTGAATAGGAACCATAATAAGTTGTTTTACAAGTCTAGGCAATAGTAATACTACAAATGCTTTGCCAGTCATAATACTTGTCCATAAAGTATTTAATCCAGTATGCACAATAAAAGTTACTAAAAGCACAGAAATAATTACTCTAAAAACATATTGTTTATTAGTAAAAGAATCAGCTTCTTTTTTATATAATAGCAAGCCATATATTAAACCAGTTATTCCAGCACTTATAGTATAACCTATAAAAAAGCTACCAGATGGGAATAGAGTGGCACCAATCAAATCTTCTACAACAGCAATAAGAACAGTCCATTTTGGTCCAAGCCAAGTAGCACATAATGTAATGGCTATAAATGAAAAACTAATTTTCATAATTGGTGTTGTAATTATAAAAAATCTTGATAAAATAATAAGTAATGCTAATAAAATAGCAGCCAGTATAATTTTTTTGTTTTTACGCATAAAAAAATCTCCCTTCTATTATTTCCGCATTAAAAGAATAGGGGAGTTAAACCCAATTATCTTTATTAGCGGAATGCAAAAATATATGCGCAAGTAAAAACTTTTGCCTTAGTAACAACTTCCCGTTTACCAAGTCTTAACGATATATTTTCTACTCTAATAACACAATATGACATATTGTATCATATATTTACAAAATTGTACATATTTTCACAATTTTATTTGATTTTTAGAATTTTTTGATTCTTATAAAATAAAAATCTTCTTGTAATTAAAATTACAAGAAGAAAAGAGATGTTAGTCCAGCAATACCTGTTATTCCTAATCCAAAAATTAATAAAAAGCTAAATAAACAACCTCCACAACCTGGTCCACAGCCATAACCGCCATGCCATCCCCATCTTCTATGTGGTGGTGGTGGTGCTCCGTGAGGACCTCTTGGACCCATTCCTCCAGGTCCACCTGGACCTCCCGGTCTTCCTCCAGGTCCGTCCCATTCCTCCTGGTCCTGGCATAAGCAATCCCTCCTTATGCAAATAAATTTAGGTTTTTAGGTACCTATAACCATTGAGAATAATAATAAAAGTCTATATAAATACTTTTCATTGTATATTATACCATAATAAAATTATTTTTCAAATGTACATTTATTAAAATCAATATATCATAAACTAAAAGAAATTCCAAGTATTTCATATTAATATGGATTAAAATTAAAAATATGATTAATATTTTTATTGAGATAGTATGGAAAGACAAATATATAAATTTTTAACATGCAAAATAAAAGAAGTTGCTAGAAAAGTAATTTGTATGATATACTTGCTTAAAGAATGAAGTATGGAGGTAACAAATGAAAATAAATAATAATTATAATGAAAGGAATTGCATATGATATTATTTAGTGACCAAGAAGGATTTATAAAACCTAGAGGAATAAGGAATAATGAAGGGATACATGATATTAATATTAAATTACCACATATAGCTATTGGAGTTTTTTCTGAATATTTATTAAAAGACATTGTAAAAAATTTTAAATGTGTAAAAGCTGGTGAATTGATGCAGAAACGACCAATTTACATACTAGAATATAAGAATATTAAAATAACTTTATTTATGGCAGGTATTAGTGGACCTTGGATTAGTCAGGATATTGAAGAATTAAATGTTAATGGTGTTGACACATTTATTATTTTTGGTAATTGTGGAGTCTTAGATAAAAAAATTGAAGATTGTTCAATAATTATTCCCAATAAAGCTTATAGAGATGAAGGCACAAGTTATCATTATTTACCAGATTCAGAATATGTTGAAATGGATAATGAATATACGAAGTTATTTAAAGATATATTAAAAAAATATAAATTTAATTATAATGAAGGAGCTACATGGACGACAGATGCTTTTTATAGAGAAACTAGAGAAAAGATAGAAATGTATAAAAGTAAAGGGGCAATTTGTGTGGAAATGGAAGGAGCATCAATTGCAGCAATTTGTGAATATAAAAAATTGCATTATTTTACTTTCTATTATGCAGGTGATAATTTAGATTCTATGGAATGGGAAGAAAGAAGTATAACCCAACTAGCTAATTTTGACAAAAAAACTAAAGTACCAATACTTGCATTAGAATTAGCATGTGAAATTGAAAATAATAAATAATTAGTAGTGATGATAATTTATTTTTTATGCTTTTATATGGTTTAAATTTGAAATTAAATCCTATAAATTTATGATGTTTCATATTTAAAAAATTATTTAACTTATATAAAAAACGACATTCAAAGATATGTTAAAAATCTTCTAAAAATATTGACACATAATACAAAAAGATATATAAATATAGATGAAATAAGGAGGGTTTCATTATGGGGATTAAAGGAATAAAAAAGAAATCAATTGCAATGTTATTAATTTTAACGATTTTAGCAAGTTTGGTAACAATTCCATCAATTGCCGCCGAAAATGTAACAGTAACAATTACTGGAACAAATAACTATGATAAGGCAAATGATGTTCTTAAAATTACAAATCAATTGCGTGAGGATGCAAGTATCGATGATTTAGTATTAGATAGTAGTTTATGCGATTATGCTATGCAAAGAGCGGCAGAATTAGCATTAAATTTCAGTCATACTAGACCTAATGGATCTTTAACACTTACACAATATACGGATTCAGGAATAAAAATTGATAATGAAAATATTGCAGCAGGGTATACAACTGCTGAAAGTGTAATGGAAGCTTGGATGAGTGATGAGCACAGCATACCTATCATGAGTTCATCATATAAGTCAATAGGAATTGGATGTTATATAACAGACACGGGAATTATATGTTGGGTTCAGGTATTTTCTACTGCTGAAGCAAAGGAAGTATCTTCGTATAGTGGAACTGCATCAAAACAATATACAGTAGAAATTAATCCAGATGTTGCGACAATAACATTAAAAATTAATGGCTTAAATGATGAAACTTCTATTACAGTAGGAGAGGAAGTATCACCAACAAAAGCAATAGTAACATCTTATAATGCAAGCTTTATAACAGCGACAATTAATTTATCAGATATTACATGGACATCTTCAGATACAAATATCTTTACAGTAGATACAAATGGTACAGTAACAGGAAAATCAGAAGGAACAGCAACACTAACAGCAAGTTTAGGAAATTATAGTAAAGACTATACAATTGTAGTAACACCAGAAAAAGGAATTTCATTAAATAAATCAACTTCTACTTTATGGGTAGACGATACAGATAATTTAACAGTTACATACATACCAGAAGATTCATCTTCTGAACAAGGAACAATTTCATGGGAATCTGACAATCCTACTGTTGCAAGTGTAGATAACAATGGTAAGGTTACAGCACTTTCAAAAGGAATAGCAACAATTACAGCAACAACTTCAACAAGTGGAAAAACAGCAAGTTGTGAGGTAACAGTAAAACAACCATATACAGAAATTTCTTTAAATAAAACTTCAATTACAATGGACAAATCTACCACTGAAAAATTAACAGTTGAGACTGTTCCAGAAACAGCAGATGAAAGTGCAGAAATACAATACAATTCTTCAGATAATCATGTTGTAACAGTAAGTGATGATGGAACGATAACAGCAGTAGGAACTGGAACAGCAACTATTACAGTAACAATGACAACAAGTTCAACAGGAAAAACATTTACAGCAACATGTGATGTAACAGTACAAGCACATATTGAAAATATAGTTATCGAAAATGGCGATATAGAATTATATAAAGGACAGACAGAGGAACTAGAAGTTAGCTTTAATCCTACTGAATTTGTAGAATCAAAAGCATTAACATGGGAATCAAGTAACGAAAATGTAGCAGTGGTTACACAAGATGACCAAGGAAACACAATTGTTCAAGCAATTGCACCAGGAAATGCAGTCATAAAGGCAACAACGGTAAATGGCATCTATGATGAAATAGTAGTGACTGTTCCAGAAGTAAAAATAGATACATTGATATTAAATAAAAAGAGTACATCGATAGAAAAAGGTGAAACAGAAACATTAGTGGCAACAATATTGCCAGAAAATACAACAGACGATACAACAATCACATGGGAGTCAGAAGATTCCAGCATTGCAACAGTAGATGAAAATGGAGTTGTAACAGCAGTATCACCGGGGACTACAAAAATTATTGCTACTACTACATCAGGTTTAAGTGTAGAGTGTGAAGTGACAGTTACTTGCACACTTGAATCAATATCATTAAATTCAGAAAGTGAAAGTATCATTGTAAATGGTAATCGTAATACAGTACAATTAACGGTAAATAAAGAGCCAGAAGATGCGGACCCTTCAATAGATGATGTGGTTTGGACATCAGAGAATGAAAGTGTTGCAACAGTAGATGAAAATGGAGTTGTAACAGCAGTATCACCTGGAACAGCTATAATTACAGCAACATTAGATGGAAAAACTGCTACTTGTACAATTACAGTAGATGTAGAACTAGAAAGTGTAACAATAGAAAACCAAGATAAAGTTTTAGAATTGCTAAAAAAACAATCAGCAAAATTAGAGGTCATAATTAATCCAGAAAATACAACAATTGAACCAACGGCAACATGGACATCAAGTGACGAAAGTGTTGCAACAGTAAATGAAAATGGACTTGTAACAGCTGTTGGAATAGGAAGTGCAACAATCACAGTTGATTATGGAAATGGAATAACAGCATCAAGAGATATAGAAGTAACAGAAATTACGGCAAATTCAATTTCAATAAATAATATAATAGAATCAATGCTTATTAATGATTCAGTAGAATTAGGTTTTACACTTAATCCAGCAGATGCAACAGATGATGTTACATGGATAAGTAGTGATGAAAATATCTTAACAGTCGATGAAAATGGAATAGTAACGGCAGTTGGTGTTGGAACAGCAACTATTACAGTGCAAACAACAAATGGAATATCAGATTCTATTGAAATAACTGTAACTGAAAAACATATTAAATCAATAGATATCACTTTAGGACAAGATACAATCGCAGAAGGTAATTGTACACAATTGGAAGTTACGATTAATCCTGCTGATTACACAGATACAATAGAAAGTATTTTATATACTGTTTCTAACCCTTCAATTGCAACAATAGACGAAAATGGATTAGTAACAGGGTTAAAGGCTGGAGAAGTAATATTAATCGTTTCTGTAAATGCAAAACAAGCAGATGGAACAATAAATACGATTACATCTCAAATACTATTAAATGTTACAGAAGTTAGTGAATCTGAACCTGCAAATTCAGATGATACAGAAAATAATGAAACAACAACAACTGTTAATGGAGAAGAAAGTACCTCTGAAGAAGTAGAAGAAATCGTAGAATCATTAACAACATCTCCACACACAGGAGACATGAATATAGTGGCACTTGTTACTATGATGGTAATTTCATTAATAGGAATGATTTTAATAATAAAGAAAAAATAATTTATAAACATAAGAGGCGTATTTAATAAATATTTATGCCTCTTATTGATTTAGGAGAGTTATATGGCAAAACATTTTGAGGAAAAGAATAAAAAAATAAATATAAAAAAATGGAAAGTGGTTGTTTTTACAATTTTCTTAATCATATTTTTATTTTCAGCAATAAATCTACTTAGATGGTTTATATATAATGCCAGAACAGCTAATCTAAAAGAAGACATGATTCAAATAGCATTTTCTGACGAAACAGAAAATACAGACACAATTAATTTTGAAGAATTAAAGAAAATAAATGCAGATGTAATAGCATGGATAAAAATTGATGGTACAGAAATAAATTATCCTGTTGTTAAAACAACTGACAATGAATATTATCTTCATAGAGATATAAATAAAGCTTATAATACTTGCGGATGGATTTTTATGGATTATAAAAATTCAGCAGATTTTATTGATAAAAATACAGTCATATATGGTCATAATCTAAAATCTGGATTAATGTTTGAACCATTACAGAAAATTGTAAATAATGAATTGGGAAATGATGTTACAATAGACATTTACACAGAAACAAAAACATTACAGTATAAAGTATATTCTTCTTATATAGAAGATCCAGAGGATTATGCAATAAAATCCAATATTGTAACTGAAGAAGAGCAAAAACAGTATATTGCAGAAATGATAAGTAGGAGCTATATATCCTATAATCTCATACCAGACAAATCAGACAAACTATTGACCTTATCGACATGCGATAATACCGGAAATAAAAGAATTTTAGTTCATGCAGTTTGTATTAGTGAATAAATGTAAATGCCTTTCTTTTGAGAAAGGCTAACAAAATTTGGGAATATCAGATTCAGGATGGTAATGGATTTAATTAAAAATGGCAAAGATGTCAGCCAGTATTTGCCAATAGAAGTGATAGCATTAGTAAAAAAGTAAAAAATTAGAAGAAAAGACATGAAAGAATTTATTTCATGTCTTTTTCTAATGATTTAACTTTATGGAGCGTTTAGGAAGGATTTGCGAAAAAAATTGCTTGTTTCTCAATGTGTTCCTCCCATATTTTGATAAAAAAATAATTCGATTAATCAACTGTTATATAAAATATAACATAATAAAAATATTTTTCAATATCTATTGCACAATAAACACTTGTTTGATATAATTGCTTAAAATTATTCAAGGAGCTGATATAATGAACGAAAATGAAGTTGAAATAAAAAATAATGCCATAATCCATAAAGATAATTCTTTAAATAGGTTAGATTTATCATTTCTTAAACATATAGAATTGAGTGAATATAAGAAAAGTGAATTATTAGCTTATTGGATATATGATTATGCAGTATATCATGATGAAGAAAGAACATTTAATATTGCAAAATCCGGTATGTATTCTCGTGGAGATGTTATAAAAGTAAATTTAGGTTTTAATATTGGTAATGAATTAGGTGGATTACACTATTGTATTGTTTTAAATAAATATGATAATACCAGAAATGGAACTTTGAATGTCATTCCACTAACATCTAGGAAAGATAATAAAAAATACGATTCTTCTTCCGTAAACTTAGGAAAAGAACTTTACAATATATTTCAAATGAAAATTGAAAAGGAAAAAATCAAACTGCAACAAATACTAGATGAATTAGAAAAGATAGACGATATTCCCATTAATATTCGAAATATAATAGAAAAAGAGCAAAAATATATTGAAAAGATGGAAACCGAAATTTCTAAAATGAAAAAAGATAGTATTGCATTAATTAATCAAATAACGACAATTAGTAAACAAAGAATTTTTAAAGATACTGTAAGAAGAAATGTAAAAATATCTAGTGAATCACTTGATTTGATTGATAAACAAATTATCAAATACTTTACGAAATGATTATAATACTTAAAAAGGAGAGTTGCTAGAACTCTCCAAAATCATTTAGGCTCCCGTCTTACTACGAAAATAGTAGAGGGTTAAGTTAAATATATTTTAACATACAATATTTAACTTGTCAAACTAATTTTGACATCAATATTATATGATTGTTTATTAAAATTATACACTACTTTATCTAAATAAATTGCGATATCAATTAATTAAGAAAGGTATATTTCAATAAAATCTAATGTTTTATTTGTTGTTTCAACATTAATAGGTAATTCATCCTTTAATACTCCTTTTATTTAATTAATCTTTTAGTTTATCTCTATCTGCATAATTAAAACTTTCTACTTTACAATTATCTATGCATAATGGTAATAAAGTATCAATATCTGGAATTCCATTAAAACCATGTACTAGCGTTACATTTTTCATCATATATTTCTTCTCTCCATTAAAACTTATCAAATGCCATCTAGTAATGTTATTATAATATAAATTTTAAATTTTTTCATTAAATCGAATAACAAAGTATGAATACTGTATGTGTAATTTTTTTACCTCTTTTAATTCATCTCGATTAATTTTTTAATATCATTTTTCTTTTTTACAATCCTAATCATACCACACCATCCTTTCTTTTTCAAGTCAAAGGCGACAAAAAAATCAACCTTTTACAGTTGATTCAATCGTTTCATATGGTGCGACGATTTTACTTAATGGAGCGGGTAGTGGGAATCGAACCCACGCTATCAGGTCGGAAGCATGACA
>CAYVCM010000025.1:0-18805 GCA_964449925.1 uncultured Clostridium sp. | reverse complement strand
TAAAAGGCTTGATTTTTTAAAGCACGAAAAATACATAAATCAAAAAGAACAAACTGTTTCTGATGAAGAATGGGTAATTTTGTCTGATAAAGATAATTTTGTCCATTCTTTTTTTGCTGAAAAAAGTGTTGAACTAAAAATTGCAATAGACAAACTAACTAAAAAACAAAGACAAGTTATAATTCTACATTATTACAATAAAAAGCCTCTAAATATAATCGCTAAAGAATTAAATATGAAAGAAAATGCTGTAAGACAGTTGAAATTTAAAGCGATTATTAAACTAAAAAGATATATGGAGGAAAAATAATATGAACAATTCAATGTTTTATAAAATTTTATGTGATGCAAAATATGATGAAGTTTCATTAATAAAAGCACTAGATAAAATCATGCCATTAATTAATAAATATTCAGTCATAGATAATCAAATTGATGAAGATTTAAAAAGTTATTTAATTGAATATGCCATAAAAATCATAAAATCTGATGATTTTGCTGATAAATTAAATAAATAAAAATTTTTAAAAAAAACAGATAACATTTTTCAATTTTCAATCGCTGTTTATATTAGAGAGAAAAAATCTCATTGTGAACATTGAAAATTGAATATGGATTCATTAAAAACGTTCTATTATTGAAGCTAGTTTAAATGAAGATACAGAACTTCATACTTAAATATAAGTTAGCCACTTATAAGGCGATGATAATAATAGTTATAATGATACACTTGTTTAGTCATAGCACGAGCGCGAAAAAACCGTCCCACGCATTGAGAACAAGTCTGCTAGTAGCAGATAGGTGCAATTCCTGTGAATGATTTAGCTAGTCATATTTAATGAATAAAAACAATTGATTAAGAAGTTAAAGTATAAAGATGGAGGTATAAAAATGTTAGATAAGGTAGCGATGATAACATTTTTAATATTATATGTAATTTGCTTATTTATTACAGTTTTTATGTATTTAGTAATAATAGGGGCAAATAGAAATAAAACTGATGAAGAAAATCTTTATGAAGATCAAGAACAAATAGAATATTTAAAAAAATATAAGAATGGAGGTAAGTCTAATGAATAAATTACCTAGTACATTAACAAAAAACCAAGCTATTGCTTATGCTGTAGTAGCTTTTAATAATTTTATAAATTCAGGAAATATTAGTAATTTTGATATTTCTACAATTGAAACTTTTATGCTTGGTGCTATGGAAGCTCATAATAAAAGTATAGTTGTAAATTTTTCAAATAACTTAAAAGAAGATCATAAAGAAAGAATGAAAATACATATTGAAAAAATAAAATAGATTAATAATTGTTTTTTGAATAAAAAGATTTTTTGTACATAGTAATTGAATATGAGGTGTTTGAAAATGGAAAACGAAGATAAGAAAACTTGTACAAAAGATAAAAAAAATAATGAAATAAACTTCTCTGTTGCCTTTAAGAAAGATGGAGATAGTTTCCAAAATATTATGGAAAAAATTCTAATAAGTAGAATTACAAAAAATATGTAAGAACCTTGATATTAAATTTAAAGTACGTTATAAATAAGATATCAAGGTGTTTATAATAGTTAGGAGGCTGTTTTGAACATCAAAGAAAATAATCAAGAATATAGTGCTGCAATTTATATTCGATTAAGTAAGGAAGATGGTGATAGAGAAGAAAGTGAAAGTGTTACAAATCAAAGAAAAATTTTAAAAGCATTTGCAAAAGAAAATAGATATAAAATATATGATGAATATGTTGATGATGGTTATACAGGAACTAACTTTAATAGACCAAGTTTTAAAAGAATGATTAAAGATATTGAAAATAAGAAAGTAAATATGGTAATTACAAAAAGTTTATCAAGGTTAGGAAGAGATTATATTGAAACAGGTAGATACATTGAAACCTATTTTCCAGAAAATGAAGTAAGATATATTGCAATATTGGATGATGTTGATACATATTTAGATAGGAATTGTGATACAGTTGCATTTAAAAATATTATGAACGACTATTATGCTAAAGAAACATCAAAAAATATTAAAAAAACTAAAAATAAAAAGAAGTTAGAAGGTTTTTATTATACATCTTATGCTCCATTTGGTTATAAGAAAATTAGTAAATCAGGAAATTTAGAAATAGATGAGGTGCAAGCAGAGATTGTAAAAAGAATATATGATTTATTTCTTGAAGGTAAAGGCACATATCAAATAGCTTCGTTACTAACTAAAGAAGGAATTGAAACACCTGGATTGCAAATGAAAATGACAGGTGTAGTAAATCATATAACTAATACAACAGATAAGTGGAATCATAATACAATTAGAAGAATTTTATCAAACCAAATTTATATTGGAAATTGTGTTCAAAACAAGAAGAAAAAAATAAGTTATAAAAGTAAAAAAATGATTGCACTTCCAGAAGAAGAACATACTATAACTAAAAATCATCACAAACCAATTATTCCAAAGGATAAATGGGATTTAGTACAAAGAATGTTAAAAATACATAAAAACGCAAAAATTAGAGATACGGATGTATTATTTAAAGGTTTACTATATTGTGCACATTGCAATAATAAATTAACAATTAGAGTGAAAGTAGATCATAATAAATCAGGAGATGTAACAAGAAGATATATTTTATGTGGTACAGCAAATAAAAAATTTTCGAACAAAAGTTGTTATAAAAGATATATTAATTATGATATTTTTGAAGAACAAGCTATATCTAAAATTTCAGAAATATTAGAATTGTATATAAACTCAAATGCTTTTAAAAATGAAGAAGTTTTAAGAAAAATTTTAGAATCACAAAGTAATAAAGGAAATATTTTAAAAAAGATTGAAAAACTAAATAAAGATTTAGAAAAAGTAAATAAAAAAATTACTACTTTATATAATGATAAGTTAAATGGATTGTTAGAAGAACAAGATTTTAAACTTTTTTCAGAAAGTTTAGTGAATGAACGTCATAAAATTGAAAAATTATTGAAAGAAACTCAAGAAGAACTAGATAATTTTGAAGATGATGGAATGAATAATAGAATAAAATCGGACATGCAAAAAGTTATAAAAAAATTGTTAAAAAGCAGGGAATTTAATAAAGAAACCATAAATCAATTAGTCAATAGAATAGAAATAGATAAAGATAATCAGGCAGTAATATATTTTAATTTTTATGAATTAAATTGTTTAGGAGGTCAGATTAAAGATGTCAAAAAAGCAAGTAATTTATAGAGTTGGAATATATTTAAGATTAAGTAAAGAAGATGGTGATGATGCCGAGAGTGAAAGTATTACAAATCAAAGAAATATAATAAAAGACTATATTAAAAGAAATGAAAATATTGAATTATATGATGAATATGTCGATGATGGTTATACTGGAGCAAATTTTAATAGACCGGATTTTCAAAGATTATTAAAAGATATTGAAAATAAGAAAATTAATATGGTTATTACAAAAAATTTGGCAAGATTAGGAAGAAATTACATAGAGGTAGGAAATTATATTGAAAAGTATTTTCCAGATCATAGAGTTAGATATATTGCTTTGTTAGATAACATAGATAATTTTAAAGAAACTGTTAGTAATGATTTTATTCCTATTAAATCAGTATTTAATGAAAAATATTGTAGAGATACATCTATTGCGATTAAAAAAACTAAAAGAAAAAGAATGGAAGAAGGGATATATAGCTGTAATACAGCACCTTTTGGCTATAAGAAAGATCCAGATGTACCAGGAAAGTTAATAATAGATGAAGAAGCAAGTAAAACTGTAAGGAAGATATTTGAATTAAAATTGAAAGGATATACAGCAAATATGATAGTAGCATATTTAGATAAAAATAAATATGTTACACCTGCTGAATATATGAAAATTAGAGGACAAGAACATATTGAAAATAAAAATTTATGGCGAAGAAGTACAGTAACTAGAATTCTATGTAATAAGGTTTATTTAGGACATTGTGTAAGAGGAAAAACACAGAATATAAACTATAAATCCAAAGATAGAATTTATGTAAAAAGAAATGATTTTATTATTACAGAAAATACTCATGAACCAATAATTTCAAAGGAAGTATTTGAAAAAGTACATAATACTAAAAAATATGGGGCAGTAAGAGAACATAACGAAACTAACTATCTTTTAAAAGATTTAATTTATTGTAAGAATTGTGGTAAAAAAATTATTTACAAAAATAGAAGAAATAAAGTAATTATTTATTGTAGAAATAATGATGAAAATTCTCAATTATGTTCAAATGATTGTCAATTAGATTATAGCTTGATTGAAAGTAAAATATTAGAATTAA
Source organism: uncultured Clostridium sp. (assembly GCA_964449925.1). GTDB lineage: Bacteria > Bacillota > Clostridia > TANB77 > CAG-508 > CAG-269. The sequence goes on along the minus strand of CAYVCM010000025.1, from coordinate 14,488 downwards.
TAAGAAAGATGCATAAAGAATACTTAAAAAACAATAAAGTAAAGGACAACCTGTATAAAAGGTATGTTAAAAATACTGTAAGTAAATTAGACGAAGAATTAAATGATTTAAAAATATCTTTTGAACAATTAAAGTTTAGGATAACATCATTATATAATCAAAGGCTAATGGAAAAAATTAGTGAGGAAGATTATAAAAATAAATATACTAATCTATCAAATCAAAGAAAAGAGTTAACTGAAAAAATTGCAGCGAAAGAAAAAAAAATAGAAAAAGAGAATAACAAATTAAATACTTTAGAAAAGAAGAAATCAATTCTTAAGAAAATAGAAAAACTTGAAAAAAAGGATTTTCAAAATATAAATATGAATGAATTGATAGAAAAAATTGAAGTATATAAAAATGAAATAAATGTTAAATTTAATTTTAATGAGGAGGAAAATTTTAATGTTTAAATGTTACTATTGTACACTCTATGATTATAGTGTACAATAACAACACAAAAATTTTCCTACTCACAACTCAATTACAAAAATTTAAAAATAAAAAAATTGAAAATAAAAATTTTCAATTTTAAAATTTATATTTTTTGGTGTCTAAATTGTACCTTACAATCATTTGCAGAATTCACACAAATTGCTTTAAGCATTTCATCAACTGTTAAAGTTTCAGTTGTATCTAACCATATTTGAGAACCACCCATAGCAGCTGCATTTTCACTACAAGGTACTTCATCTGTTAAAGAAATTTCTCCAGAATCTAATGCTTCCATGATAAGTAAGATGCTCATTACTTTTGTAACAGAAGCAGGTCTTAATTGTTCATGAATATTATGTGCATATAAAATTCTACCAGAAGACTGCTCAATTAAAATAGCAGAGGCAGATTCTAAATTTAAAAAATTATCATCTGTAACTTCACTAGTTGCATTTGTAAGCAAAGAACTATCCTCTTCTGTATTAGAAACATTTGTAGAAGTATCATTACTTGTGTTTGTACTGTCAATCATATTTAAAGTATTAGAACTACTAGACCAAACATATAAAGAATCATCAGTAGCAAACACAAAAGAAGAATAAGAAATAAAAAAACAAAGTACAGTAAGGATAGTAATAAAATGCCTAATATTTGTTTTGCTTATATATTTGTAAATCATAAAAACCTCCATATATTTTATTATATATTTATTAAAATATATGTAAGAATAAATAAAAAAGAACTTTAAAATTGTTTGTCGTATTGTTGTCGCATTGGGGACGTTTCTTTTTGAGACATTTTGGGGGACGGTGATGTTCCGTCCCCCAAAATGTCTCAAAAAGAAACGTCCCCAATGCGACAACAATACGACAAACAATTTTAAATTAACTAAATATTGAAAAATGCTATAAAATATGCAATAATAGTAAAGTAACATGTAAACTAATTAGTAGAAAGGTGAAAGGTGAAACCCATGAGAATGGTAAGAGCAAAGAAATTAAGTGAGGAAAGCCTTGTTCTAGAGGCTGATTTGGTAATGAGCCCATATGAATGGTATCCATTTAAGCTCAACATGGGTCTGGGAAGCTGTGAAGTCTCAAGAAGAGATTACTTAGCTGTTCCAGAAAATATATGGAAAGAAACTATGAAAAATCTTCTTCCATATAAAGAAGTTGTCTTTGAAATAAAAGAAGATGACTAAAAACTCCTAAATAAAAGGAAGAAAAAAATCCAGTTCTTGAATTTTTTTCTTCCTTTTTCTTGACAATATTTTTAAATATATATAAGATAAAGCATAAGGAGGAATTAATATGCCAACATGGGCTATGCATTTAGCAACAGCTAAAAAAGTAAGTGAAAAAATCAATATAGATAAAAATTTATTTTTATTCGGAAATATATTGCCAGATATTCCAAATGAATACACAGTAAAAAATATTACCCATCATTTATCACATGCAAAAACACATTTTGAAACAGAAGTAATAATATTAGAACATACGGAAAAGCGATATGATTTGAGAAATTTTGTTGAAAAATACAAATCTAAATTTTCTAACCCATTAATGTTAGGTTATTATATCCATTTACTAACAGATTATTTTTGGAATAATAAAACTTATGGAGAACATGGCATTTATGATGAAGAAAAAAATCGAATTGGTTTAATCCTAAACAATGGAAAAAGAATTTTATGCAGCGAAGAAAAAGCAAGACAAATAAAAACGCAAGATTTTCGTATTTTTTCTCAATATATTTATGATCATAACTTGGCAGATAAACCTGAATATCAAGATGAATTACAGACATATCTAAAAGATATAGACTGGATTATACTAGAAAAAACTGATATTGAAAAAACGATAACATGTATCAATGAAAAGTTTACAAATAAAAAAAGAGTACTAGAAAAAGATGAAAATAATGAATATAAGATATATAGTGAACAAGAAATGCTAGAATCAGTTGATATTTCAGTTATTTTTCTCTTAAAAATGATAAGAAAACATGCAAGTTATCTATTAAATGAATAATATCAAAAGGAGGCTTTGCCTCTTTTTAATTGTATAGAAAACAATATGAAACATTAAGTTACTTAGTCTCAAAGTGAAAGTAAAAATTTTATTTTCAAAAAAAGCTAAATTCAATTCTGCAAAGTAATAAAAAAAATAGATATTTATATTGAATTTTTTTGCAGAAAACTATATAATACTAAACGATATGTACAAAAGTAAATAAGAAAAGGAAGGTCTTAAAAATGATACAAATAGAAAACAAAAATGGAAATACATATGGAAACATATATGGAGAAATAAAAACATCAATTCCAAAAATAAAGGTTATTGGAATAGGTGGAGGCGGAAATAATGCCGTAAGACAAATGGTAGAAGATAAAGTAAAAGATGTTGAATTTTATTTTATTAATACAGAACTTGCTATGTTAAATAAAACAAAGATGGAAAATGTATTGCAAATTGGAAAAGAGACTACAAAAGGATTAGGTGCAGGAGCTAATCCAGATGTAGGAGAAAAAGCAGCAATCGAAAGTAAAGAAGATATTAAACAACTATTAGAAGGAACACAATTGTTATTTTTAACAGCTGGAATGGGAGGAGGAACAGGAACAGGAGCAATCCCTGTTGTTGCAGAAATTGCGCAAGAAATGGGAATTCAAACAATTGCTATTGTAACAAGACCATTTATTTTTGAGGGTAGATTACGTTCTAGTAGAGCAGATGCAGGAATAGAAAAACTAAAACAGTATGTAAATAGCTTAATATTAATTTCAAATGATAAATTATTAAAATTTGCAGGAAACCAAAAAATGAGTGTAATCAATGCATTTAAAATAGCAGATGATGTATTAGAACAAGGAATAAAAAGTATTACAGATTTAATCACATCAGTAGGTGATATTAATGTTGATTTTGCGGATATCACAACAATGCTAACATATAAAGGAATGGCATATATGGGAATAGGTGAAGCAAAAGGCGAAGGAAGAATGATGGATGCCGTTGATCAAGCTATTGATAACGCTCTTACAGAAAATAAAATTAATAATGCAAAAGGTGTTATCTTTAATGTTAGAGGAAGTACAGATTTAGCATTAAGTGAAATCAATGATGGTATTGGTAAAATTAATGATTTTATTAGTGAAGATGCAAATGTGGTGTTTGGAACAATTACAGATGAATCTTTAGATGATAAAATTGTAGTTACAGTTATTGCAACTGGCGTAGAGTAAGAATTTTATAACTATAGTTTTGAAGATGTAGGCTTTAATAACGAAATTATTAAGCCTGCATCATTGAATTTTGTCAGGTTTTTAATAAAATTCTTTAAATTTTCTACAAATAGCTTTTTTATCCAAAAGCATTATAAAAACTAAATAAAATAGCACAAACAGAACAATTTGAATAATAGTATTAAATGTAAAAGCCGAAAAGTGGATTGGTAATATTTTAATTAATAAGTAAGATACCAAACAAGCAAAAACAGGTTGTAAAATAAACTTTTTAAAATTTACAGAATAATTGATTTTTTTCCTTAACTGTATACTACTAATTGTAAAATTCAAAAGTTCACTTACAAAAATACTAAAAATATATCCATACATTCCCATAATAGGAACAATAAAAAAGATAATTAATATTGTAACCAATAAATCAATTATATTACAAATCATGACACTTACTTGTTCATTAATACCTTTTAGCATATTATCAATAATATTATCAATATACATAAAAAAGATAAGAGGTGCCAATATTTTTATCCATATACCTGATTCAATTGATTGATAAACCATTAAACTAATCTCATTAGCAAATACAATAAAAACAGCTGTTACACAAATAGAAAATATAAAAGTGATTTTAAAAATAGTATCACAAACTGTTTTTAATCTATTATGATTTCCACCAGCAAGCAATCTAGAAAATTCTGGAACTAATAATCCACTAAAAGAACCAATAAAAACATTAGCAAACATAATTACAGGCATAACCATTCCGACTAATCAGACCATAATTAGAAACAGCCAAAGAGTAGGTCATTCCTGATAATTCTAACCTAAGAGGAATAAGAAATTGTTTTATAGAAGAAAGTCCTGAGCGGATACAAGAAGTCACACTAATAGGAAATGAGATTTTGAAAATTTTTCTTTTCATTTGCATTGGCAAGCTTCTTTTATATAAATATTTTTTTCTATCAATTAAATAAAAAATAATATTTAAACTAAAAGAAAATATTTCTGATATAACATCTGCTAAAATAAGAGAAATGCATATAGATTCTACATCTTTTGAAGGATTTAGATATAGTAAACTTATTGTAGCAACTATTTTAACACCAGTTTCTAAAATTTGAGAAATTGCACTTTTATATGGCTTCTCAATAGCAGAAAAGTAACCACCAATTACAGAAGATACCGAAATAAGAGGCAATCCAATTGCAATTACATATAAAGGCATGGCAGATACCATACTTTTTAGCCAAGTAGCAGAAATAATAGGAGCAAATAAAATTACAAGCAAAGACGAAAAAACACCTAACAATATAGCAAATAAAATAGATGTTTTAACAGCTTTTATACCATTTATATAATTACCTTTTGCAAATTCTTCAGATACAATGCAAGTACATGCTATACCAATTCCAGAAGTAGCAACAGTTATTGCAAATGTATAAACAGACATTATCAAACTAAAAATTCCAATAGCTTCAGAACCAACTTTATTTGCAATATATATGTTAAAAACAAGACCAATACCACGCATCCCAAGTGCAGTTACAGTTAAAATTACACCGTTAATAAAAAATAATTTTGCCTTTTTCAAAATATCACCTATTACATGCTATTATTTTAAAACAAAATTTAGAACAGTTAAATAGATTAATATTCTATGACTTATTACCTAATTGTATTGCATAAAAGTAACTTATAACTACTTTTGCTACGAACAAATGTTGTTTGATATAATTTAAAAAATATGATAGTTAAGTTTATATTCTATCAAAAGTAAAATATTAAGATATAGAGGAGAATATATCCGAATGAAAAAATTTAAAATATTATTTCTTATAGACTTTCTGAATAAAACCCTTGATACACATACTTTGGAAAAACCCCAAGAATTTCACCATTGACAATTTCCAAAAAAAAATATATAATTATATATGTAAATAGAAGAAAGGAAGAAAACAAATGCTTGCCAAATATTGGAAAAAAATAGGAATGATTATTTTAATAGTAGCTTGTGTATTTAATATTATGAATAAATTAATACATAAACTTTCACTAAACAGTGAAATGCTGACTTCTGCACAATATATATATAATGAACAACAAAACGAAACAGAAAATGAAAATAGTACAGATTAGGTCTTGAAAAATATAAAAAAATATGTTAAGATAGAAAATAGTCAGATTATTTTGAGTTTAAGAAAGAGGTGAACATAAATGAAAGAAGGTATACATCCAGAATATAACCAAACAACAATCACATGTGCATGTGGTAATGTTTTAGAAGTTGGTTCAACAAAAAAAGATATGAAAGTAGATATATGCTCTAAATGTCATCCATTTTGGACAGGTAATTTAAGACAAGAAACAGCTGGAGGTAGAGCAGATAGATTTAAGAAAAAATATGGACTTAATTAAAAATAAAAGTAGAATAATCTCTACTTTTATTTTTTCTATAATAGAAAAGCCGTTTCGCTTCAACAATTGCACACAATTTTACTTGTGACCTTTAAGACTTTTCGATTTGTTCTTATCTATATAATTTTGCTACTTCCTCATTAGTTAATATATCTTCAATTTTTAATCTTACCATTTTACCAGATAAAGGAGAATGTAAAGTTCCTTTTGGTGTCAAATAAATTAAATAGTTATAAGCAGATAAAAACAATTCCACATTTCCATTATCATTTGTATCATAGCCATATCCAAATTCAATAAATTGATTATCATCATTTAAAGTTAAAAGTGTAACATAAGGTCTAAAATTATCATTTCCATCCATAATCTCATAGGTTACTAGAAACACATTAGAAAAAGAAACACCTTCTAATTCAAAATTTTTAATATATTTTATATCTAATAAATTTAAAAATCTTGCTAAATCTGAAAGTGAAAAATATTCAGGCAAATCCTTAATAGGTGTTAATTCTCTAGTATGCAAAAAATATGGATTAATAGTATTGCCAAATATAGCATCTATATAAGCTTTCATATCTAACATTCCCCATAAAGAAAGTAAAGATGGATTTATTTTATTTTTTATATCATGTTTTAACAAAAAGTCAATATTTAATTTTTGCAGTTCAGAAAGTGTAACACTTCTATTTGTTTTTTTTGTTGTTTTATACAATTCTATTGCATTTGAGGGACATTTTCTCTTAGAAGTTTTACTTTTCAATAAAGAATCAAAATCTCTCATATTATACTCCTCCTTTGCATAATTCATTATAAATATTATACCATTAAAAAACATTACTTCACAAGCAATATATACAACTTTCTTACTTTTATCTATAAATTTCTTGCAAAAATCGCCTAAATATAATAAAATAAGCACATAATGGAGGTTTTAGATGTGAACACAAAAAATGAAGTAAAAAAACAAGAAGAATATATAGAGAAAGTAAAAAAATTAAATAATGGAAAAAAGGTCAAATATCATATATACACAATGGGATGTCAACTAAACGAAAATGATTCAGAAAAACTTTCTGGAATGTTAGAAAATATGGGATATTCAAAAACAAATGATTTTCAAAATGCAGATATAAATATATTTAATACATGTTGTGTAAGAGAAAATGCAGAAGACAAGTTATTTGGAAAATTGGGAGAATTAAAGAAAGTAAAAGAAGAAAAAGGAACCATAATTGCAATAGGCGGATGTATGATGCAAGAAAAACACATAACAGATAAAATAAAAGAAAGCTACCCATTTGTAGATATATTATTTGGAACACATACATTACATCGTTTTCCAGAGGATTTATATAAGGCATTAATAGAAAAGAAAAAGCAAGAAGATATTTTAGATGTCGATGGAGAAATTTATGAAGGATTACCAATAAAAAGGGATAGTAGTATAAAAGCATCTGTTACTATTATGAATGGTTGTAATAATTTTTGTACATATTGCATAGTGCCTTATGTAAGAGGAAGGGAACGAAGTAGAGAACCAAAAGAAATTATTAAAGAAGTAGAAGGCTTAGCAAAACAAGGATATAAAGAAATTACTTTATTAGGACAAAATGTAAATTCATATTTACGAGTAGAAAAAGAAAAAGGAAAATATTTTGAAGAATATCAAGGAGTAAATTCATTTGCAACATTATTAAAAGCAATTAACAAAATAGAAGGAATTGAAAGAATTCGATTTGTATCACCACATCCAAAAGATTTTACAGATGATGTAATTGATGCAATTGCTAATTGCGAAAAAGTATGCAAATTAGTTCATTTACCACTACAATCTGGAAGTACAAATGTATTAAAAAATATGAATCGCAAATATACCAAAGAGCAATATCTAAATTTAGTAGATAAGATGAAAGCAAAAATACCAAACTTAACATTATCAACAGATATTATTGTTGGATTTCCAGGAGAAACAGAAGAAGAATTTGAAGATACATTAGATGTTGTAAAAAGGGTAAGATTTGAACAAGTATATATGTTTATTTATTCAAGAAGAGTAGGAACACCTGGAGATAAAATGGAAAATCAAATTCCAGAAGAAATTAAACATAAGCATTTTGATAGATTAAAAGCTTTAGTAGAAAGTCAAATAGGAGAAAATAACCAAAAATATGTAGGAACAACTCAAAAGGTATTAGTTGAAGGAACAAGTAAAAATAACGAAAATATGCTAACAGGAAGAACAGACAGTAATAAAGTAGTGATTTTTGAAGGAGATAAATTACTAACTGGAAAAATGCTAGATTTAAAAATTATTTCAGAACATATGTGGTATTTAAAAGGAATTATATAAAAAGGAATTAAAAATGATAGAAAAAGAAGATTTAAAAAAAATATTAGAAAAAAATAATTGAAAAATGTGGAGATATTGTTTTTAATTGTGACTGGAATCCTGAAATACTAAAAAGATTAATATACACAAAAACATACAATTACTTGAAAATTAACTTAAAAACAAATGAAATTTTAACTGATTTTTCGAGTACAAAAATAGAAAGACACTACAAATCTAGTGAAAATAACAAAAATCCTGAAGAAAAAATCGACTTAAGTAAATGGAATATAAATAAAGAACAAGAAAACATATTAAGATATATTTCAATTTTCTTAGAAGAAGGAAAAGGATTACATGAAGTAATAGAAAATGTTGCTAACATATTAGATATTGATAGAGAAGAAGTATTAGAACAGATAGAAAATATAAAAGAACAAAATGATAAAAATAAAATTAGAAGTGGAGAAAAGTAAAAAATATAAATAAAAAAGAAAAACAAGAAAATGAAAAAAAAGAAAAAGGAGTAGAGATATAAATGTCAGAAAGCAAAAACAATCAATTTTCACCAATGATGCAACGATATCTAGAAACCAAGGAACAATACAAAGACTGTATCCTATTTTACAGATTAGGAGACTTTTACGAAATGTTTTTTGATGATGCAATAACAGCATCAAGAGAATTAGAAATTACATTAACAGGAAAAGACTGTGGTCAAGATGAAAGAGCACCAATGGCAGGTGTGCCATATCATGCTGCAGAAATGTATATATCAAGACTAATTGCAAAAGGATACAAAGTAGCAATCTGTGAGCAATTAGAAGATCCTAAAAATACAAAGGGTATTGTAAAAAGAGGAGTTATTAGAGTTGTTACACCAGGTACTGTTGTAGAAAGCAATATGTTAGAAGAAAGAAAAAACAACTACATAATGTCTATTTTTAAGTCAGGCATATATTTCGGAATTAGTGTTTGTGATATCTCAACAGGTGAATTTTATTCAGCAGAAATTAAAGATAATAATAATTTTCCACAACTATTAGATGAGATTGCAAGATATTCACCATCAGAATTGGTAATTAATTCTAACTTAGCAGACTGCACAGAAGAAATGAGTAAAATAAGAGAAAGATTTAATAGCTATATCACAAGATTTCAAGATAAATTTTTTGACAGTAACCCAGATATAATCAAATTAAGATTTAATTTACTAGATACAAATCAAAAGCCAATTGAAAATATAGAAGAAAGAACTTTTGCAGTTGCAAGTATAAATGCATTAATTGAATATATAGAACAAACACAAATGACCAGTTTAGACCATATTAATAAGATTACTATTTATCAAATATCAAAATACATGTCATTAGACATTAATGCTAGAAGAAACTTAGAAATAACAGAAAAGATGAGAGATAAATCTAAAAAAGGAACTTTATTATGGGTATTAGATAAAACATCAACTTCTATGGGAGGAAGGCATTTAAGAAGATGGTTAAATGATCCACTAATTGATACTTTAGAAATTAATAGAAGACTAGAAGCTGTAAAAGAATTAAAAGAAAATGTTATGCTACGAGGAGATGTAATTGATAACTTGAAAAAAGTTTATGATATTGAAAGGTTAGCTGGAAAAATGGCTTATGGTAATGCAAATGCAAGAGACATGATTACATTAAAAAACTCTTTAGAAAAACTACCAGAAGTAAGGAAAGTATTAGAAAGCTGTACATCTCCAATGCTAAAAGACATCTATGAAAATTTAGATGAATTACAAGATATTTATGAATTGATAGAAAAATCTATTATAGATGATCCTCCTATGACAATAAAGGAAGGTGGAATTATAAAATTAGGCTATAATGAAGAAGTAGATAAATTAAAAACAGCAACAACAGAAGGGAAAAATTGGATTGTTCAATTAGAAGCAGAAGAAAAAGAAAAAACAGGGATTAAAAATTTAAAAGTTGGATTTAACAAGGTTTTTGGCTATTTTATAGAAGTAACAAAATCAAATTTAAATCAAGTACCAGAAAGATATGTAAGAAAACAAACTTTAACAAATGCAGAAAGATATATTACAGAAGAATTAAAAAACTTAGAAAATCAAATTTTGGGTGCAGAAGAAAAAGCTATTAGTCTAGAATATGATTTATTTACAAAAATACGAGAAGACATTGCAAAAAATATTATTAGATTACAAAAAACAGCCACAATGGTATCTACTTTAGATGTATTAACTTCATTTGCACAAGTTGCAGAAGATATGAATTATTGCATGCCACAAGTAGACAACTCTGGAATAATTGATATTAAAGAAGGTAGACATCCTGTTATAGAAAAAATGTTAGGTTCAGGTGAGTTTGTAGAAAATGATACTTACTTAGATAAAGATGAAAATAGATTATCTATTATAACAGGTCCAAACATGGCTGGTAAATCAACATATATGAGGCAAGTTGCCCTAATTACTTTAATGGCTCAAGTCGGAAGTTTTGTACCAGCGCAAGAAGCTAGAATTGGTGTTGTTGATAAAATTTTTACAAGAGTTGGGGCATCTGATGATTTAAGTATGGGACAAAGTACTTTTATGGTAGAAATGATGGAAGTAGCAACTATTTTAAAAGAAGCAACTCCAAACAGTTTAGTTGTTTTAGATGAAATTGGAAGAGGTACTTCTACATATGATGGACTGTCTATTGCATGGGCAGTAGCAGAATATATAGCAAATAAAGAAAAATGTGGAGCAAAAACATTATTTGCAACACATTATCATGAATTGACAGAACTAGAAGAAAAAATTGAAGGTGTTAAAAATTACTCTATTGCTGTTAAAGAAAAAGGAGAAGATATTATTTTCTTAAGAAAAATTGTTAGAGGTGGTACAGACGAAAGTTATGGTATTCATGTAGCTAGATTAGCAGGTGTTCCAAAACCTGTTACAGAAGAGGCAAACAAAATTTTAAAATCTTTGGAAAGAAAAAATATCTTAACAGGTAAAAAGGAGGAAAAGAAAGATAAAAAACAAGTTGAAGGGCAATTTGATATGTACAATTTTAAATTGGCAGAAATTGCTCACGAAATTGATAAAATTAATTTAAATGAATTAACACCAATTGATGCTTTGAATACATTGGTAAGGATTAAAGAAAAGATGAAATAATTTAGAAAAGCTAATTTGAAAAAATTTCTATTATATGGTAAAATATATACTGTTCCAAGTAAATACGATACTTAAGAGTATCCAGTTTCAAATTTGAAAGGAGAAAAAATGAAAACATAAAACAATCCAATTAAAATTCTAATGACAAAAATCCATGAAGGAGAAGAAAATTATGAATGCAATACAAAAGTTTCAGCGATTTTTATCTGGTAAAAAAATAAGACAAGAAAAAGGGAAAAACGCACGATATGTAGATACAGTTATTAAATCTGTATCAAAAAAAGAAGAAGGTGATATCTTGCGTGTGAACTTTTTTCTGGAAAATGGAGCAATCTTCCAGAAAAAATTTAAATTTCATGAATTTGAGAAAATGAAAAACAAAAATTCAGGGGATGAAGTTACCCTGGTAATATATCCCGATGGGATAATTAGAGATATTTATTGAGATTGTATAATAGAGGTTGCAAGTTGCGACCTCTATTACATTTTATAATACAATTTTTGGCTCATACTTCTCAAGCCACATATTAACTTGGCAAAGATAAGCCATAAGTTGAGGAGCAGTCAAACGCTTGACAAATACAAACAAATGTTTTAAAATATATCGTACAGTAATATCATACAAATTGAAATAAATGTAGTAAAAATACAATAATAAATCATTTAAATATGTTATTATGAGTTATATTCCAAGGAAAGTGATAGTTATGGAAAAAGAGAATGATAATGCTATTTTAGTAAATAAAGAATCAAATGTAGAAAAATATGAAACAGAAAAAATAAAAAATTTAATTTATACAATTAGAGGAAAACAAGTAATGTTAGATAGTGATGTAGCTATGTTATATCACTATCCAACTAAACGTATAAATGAAGCAGTAAGAAGAAACATTGAGAGATTTCCTGATAATTTTTGCTTTAAATTAACTGAAATTGAAGCAAAAAACTTGAGGTCGCAATTTGCGACCTCAAGTTTAGAGAAAGAAAATTATGGAGGTAGAAGATATTTGCCATATGTTTTTACAGAACAAGGCATTGCTATGCTTTCAGGTTTGTTAAAGAACGATATTGCAATTCAAGTAAGTATAAATATAATGAATGCTTTTGTTGAAATGAGGAAATTTATAGCAACCAATGGGCAAGTATTTGAAAGACTGACTAGCATAGAATATAGGATGTTGGAACAAAATAAAATGTTAACAGAACATGAAAAGAAGTTTGAAAAAGTTTTTGATGAACTTCAAAAAAATGAAAAAATAGGATTTAAACAAAGCATATTTTTTGATGGACAAATCTATGATGCATATAGTTTAATTATAGATATTATAAAGAAAGCAAAACAAAAAATTTTAATCATAGACAATTACATAGATGATAGTATTTTGAAAATGTTATCAAAGAAAAATAAAGATATAGAAGTTGTGATTTTGACATCGCAAAATAGTAATCTGAATAAATTAGACATCAATAAATTTAATGAACAATATCCAACTTTAAAAGTGGCGACAACAAATAAATTTCATGATAGATTTATCGTAATAGATAATAAAGAACTGTATCATGTGGGTGCTTCTTTGAAGGATTTAGGTAAGAAATGTTTTGCAATTTCTAAGATAGAAGATGATGAATATATAAATAAAATAAGCAATTATAGTTAAAAAAACAAAGGTTATGTTAGGATATAAATACATTTTTTAAATTCTCGTTCTAATTTAAGAGAATTTTAAATAAATGGCAACTTGTAAATACAATTCGATTTGAAAGAATATAGAGAATTTGTTCTTTATGTCTAATTCGAAAGTTAAAAGAAAATGTACTAAAATCGTAATATTAAAATATTGATAATAGTTCGCTAAAAAGAACACAGTTGTGTTCTTTTTAGCATTTAAATTTCAATTTTAGGTTCATACTTCTCAAGCCACATATTTACCTGGCAAAGATAAGCCATAAGTTGAGGGCCAGTCATCAATTGACCAAACCAAGGTCTAGAAAAACTAGAACCATTTGTATCTAAAATATCTAAAATATACTGTCTATTTAATAAATTATTAATTGGTGCATTATGATTTTGCATAATATCTGTCAGCATATCTTTTACCTTTGATAAGTAAGTAGGATTATGAGTTTTAGGATATGGCGATTTTTTTCTATCTACAATTTCAGCAGGTAAAAAATCTCTACAAATATAACGAAGCAAACCTTTTTCTCGACCTTTTAAAGCTTTCATTTCCCAAGGAATATTCCAAACATATTGTGCTAAACGATAATCACAGAAAGGAACACGAAGTTCAAAACCATTATACATAGCCATTCTATCAGAACGATCTAATAATGTTTGCATAAACCAATTTAGAGTCAAATGCGAAATCTTTCTTTTTTCAGCAGTTTCTTTAGAATCAGAATCTAATATTTCAACCTCTTCTAAACTCTCATTATAACGATAATCAATATATTCCTTCAAATGTATTTTTTTACTCAAATCTGGATGTAATAATGTTTGTCTTTCATTAATTGCAATTGACCAAGGAAAAGTACCACTATTCAAAGCATCTTCTCTAAAAAACCAAGGATAACCCCCAAAAATCTCATCAGCACATTCACCTGTTAAAGCAACAGTTTGCTCTGGCTTTACATTTTTGCAAAATAGCAATAAAGAAGAATCAATATCAGCCATACCAGGCATATCTCTTGCAATCATACTATCATATAAATAAGAAGCAAGCTCAGGTGTGTCAATTACAATATTATGATGTTTTGTATGCAAATTTTTACACATCAAGTTTATATAATAATTATCTGAATTTGGCTGAAAATCACTTTTAACAAAATTTTTATCATTATCTACATAATC
>CAYVCM010000024.1:0-19090 GCA_964449925.1 uncultured Clostridium sp. | reverse complement strand
TTTAAAGAACTTGTAAAAAATAAAGAAGTAAAAATTTTACTAAAATAATACAATTTAAAAATTATAAAATTAAATCCAAAAAATTAAATATTAAGTATTAAGTATTAAGTATGGATAAAGTTAATCTAAGAGAAAAAAGTTTTATAAAAGTTTAAATTAGTACAGTAAATTTAAACATACAATAATGCCTAAAAGATAGAGTTTAAATAAATATGTAAAATAAGAAAGAAGGGATAGAATAAATGGAGAATGAAACAGAGAAAAAATTATATCAAATAATTGACCAAATAACGGTTACAGATAAGAACAGAAAAAAAATAGCAGAAATAAGAATAGCTATTCAAGAAGGAGAATATAAAGAAGCATTAGCAAAATTAAAAGAACTAAATGATGAAGAGAAAAAAGAACTAGAAGAAGATAATATTGATATTTCAGAAGAAAATGAAGAAGGAATATATCCTGCTAAATTAGAAAATCAAGAACTAGAATACAATTTTATGGGATTACTATTAGAAAATCCAAAAGCAATTTCTAGATATTATTATGTATATGATGAATGTTATTTTGAAGATGAAGATATTTTAAATGTATATAAAAGTGTATTATTCACAGAAGGTGGTAAATATACACCTGAAATTGCAAAAGATGGATTTAATTTTTCAAAAGATTCAGAGCAAGTGTATAAATTTAAAAATGAATTAAGAAAAAAAGTACAAGACAAAAACTATGACATGGAAAAGATTTATACAGACTTAAAAAAAATATTTATTCTAAGAAAAGCATATCTAAGTAATCCAATAAAAAATATACAAGACAAAATTGTAGAAATTATTGATTATGAACTATATGACCAAATGTCAGTAGAAGAAGTAGAAGGAGCAATAAATCAAGTAACAGTTACAGACAAATTTAAACAAACAGTATTGAATAAAGATTTAACAAGTTTTATTGAAGAAGGATCAAATAACTTAGCAAATGGTTTACAACTACCATTTCCAATACTAACAGAAGTATTTAAAGGAATCAGAAAAGGAGAAACTATGGCATATGCTATGCCTTCTAATGCCGGAAAAAGTAGATTTGCTATAAATTTAGCAGCATATACAGCATTTGTAAATAAGAAGAAAGTATTAGTAATTTCAAATGAAATGTCAGAAGAAAAAATGAAATTATGCTTAATTACAACAATTGTTAATAATCCAGAAATTCAGAAAATTCATGGACAAAAAGTAAGCATAACAGAAAATGAAATATTAGCATTGCAATTTAAAGCAGATGATCCTAAAAAAGTAAAAGTAGATGAACAAGGACATATACTTAGAGAAAAAGATGAAAAACAAAAAGATTTTATTAAAAGATTAGAAAAAGAATCTACACAATTTAATCAAGTTATTAGTATAACAGATTGGATAAACAAACAAATTAACAATTCTATTCATTTTATGAATATTACAGACCATACAAATGATGAGTTGAAAAAAGTTATTATGAACTATTATTATAAAGAAAAAATAGAATATGTATTTTATGATACACTAAAAACAGATACAGCTAACATTGGTAATCCTGAGGAAATTAAAAAGACTGCAACAATTTTATCAAATATTGCACAAAATTTTGGAATCTTTATATGTTCTTCACTACAATTAGCAGAAGCATCTACTCTACCAGTTAATCTAGATGTAAACGATTTAGCTGTTAGTAGAACTGTTAAAGAGGTATTAGATACTTTGTGTTTAATTAAACAAATAACTAGAGATAATTTGAAAGATTATGAATATTCTTTAAAAGAAGTTGATAATACATTTTATGATTTGAAAAAGTATGAAGATCCAGATGTTAGATATTATGCTTGTGTTGTAGATAAGAACAGGGCAGGTCCTAAGCCTAAGTTGGTTTTTAGATTAAACTTAGCATATAATAGTTGGGAAGAGTTAGGATATCTGCGTTTAAAACAACGGAAAGTAAGATATTATGGACATGTAGTATAATTATTTTAAATTGAATAAATGACGAATGTGACCAGAGATGTTTTTTTAATGTTGTATTAAGCCAAGGGATTTATAAAATTAAAAATAATTATACTTTATGCTATATTTTAGTTATGATAAATAGAAATAGTAGTAATGAAAATAAAAATAATTACTACTATTTTTAAGTTTAATAGAGAAAAAAGGAATAAAAATCCAATTTATAAACTTATATATATTTTAAAACAATATGCATGTCTAAATCCATCGGATTTTGTCAACATAGATAAACAATATGTTCTACTAAATCTTATTATTTATTTTTATATACAATAAAAATCGAAAAAACAAAAAGAATACAAAAAACAGTAGAAATATGTAAAATAATGCGATGAAAAGTTCTTGCAATGTTAATATCTTCATAGTATTATTGAACAGTACGAATGAAAAAGGGAGATGGAGGTTAGAAACTTTATTGTTTATAACCAGATTTGCTCCTTAGGAAAGGAATGATTAAAAGATGAAAACTTTTTTTGGAGGCAAATTTATAGAAAAAGAAAAATTAAAAGAAGCAGGAATTACACATCCAATTAAGTTAGAATATTATAAAAAAATAAATGAGGAGCAATTCATAAAAAAGGAAAATGCTAAATTTGGGATTGCAATTGTAAAAACAGAATATATACCAAATCATACTAAAGTAGAAAATAAAGAGATTACATATCTATCAAATGATGAACAAAAGATAGATAAAGTGTTACAATTGTTAAAAGAAAATGAAGTTACACCAATTGGTGTAGATGATGTATTAGCTGACTTGTACAAAGAATTATTCTAAAAAACTTGCAAAATGTTGTTTTTTAAGCTAGAATACTATAAGAAATATAAAAACAAATGGAGGAAGTCTAAATGGCTGATAAATTAATTATTGTAGAGTCACCAGCAAAAGCCAATACCATAAAAAAATTCTTAGGTGGTAGTACAAAAGTTGTAGCATCAATGGGACATATAAGAGATTTACCGAAATCAAAAATGGGTATTGATATAGAACATGATTTTGAACCAGAATATATAAATATTAGAGGAAAAGGTGATTTAATAAAATCACTAAAAAAAGAAGCAAAACAAGCAAAAAAAATATATATTGCAACTGACCCTGACCGTGAAGGAGAAGCAATTGCATGGCATTTAGCAAAAATCTTAGAAGATGAAAAAGATAAAATTGTAAGAGTAACATTTAATGAGATAACTAAAACTGCTGTGAAAAAAGCAATAAAGGAGCCAAGAAGTATTGATTCAAACTTAGTAGATGCACAACAAGCAAGAAGAGTATTAGATAGGATTGTGGGATATAAAATTAGTCCTGTATTATGGAAAAAAGTAAAAAGAGGGCTATCAGCAGGAAGAGTACAATCAGTTGCTGTTGAACTAATTGTTGACAGAGAAAACGAAATTGAAAAATTTATACCAGAAGAGTATTGGAATATTTATGCTAACCTAGAAGATATGAAAACAAAAAAAGAATTTGAAGCACACTTCTATGGAAAAGATGGTAAAAAACTAGAAATTCATTCAAATGATGAAGTGGAAGAAATACTTAAAAATATTGAAGGTGCAAAATATATAGTAAATGAAGTAAAAAAAGGTGAAAAAAAGAGAACACCTGCACCACCATTTACAACAAGTACAATGCAACAAGAAGCTTCAAGAAAATTAGGATTTACTTTAAAAAGAACTATGTCAATTGCACAAGGT
Source organism: uncultured Clostridium sp. (assembly GCA_964449925.1). GTDB lineage: Bacteria > Bacillota > Clostridia > TANB77 > CAG-508 > CAG-269. The sequence continues at coordinate 15,365 of CAYVCM010000024.1, read as the reverse complement.
CTATATGAAGGTGTAAGAATACCAGAAAAAGGAACAGTAGGATTAATTACATATATGAGAACTGATTCAACCAGAATATCAGAAGAGGCTAGAAGTGTTGCTAAAACGCAAATCGCAAAACTATATGGTGAAAATTATTATGAAAATAGATATTATAGAACAAAAAAAGATGCACAAGATGCACATGAAGCGATTAGACCAACATATATTGACATTGAGCCAGATAGTATAAAAGATAGTCTATCAAATGACCAATATAAATTATATAAATTAATATATAATAGATTTTTAGCAAGTCAGATGGCACCAGCTGTCTATGATACAATGAATGTAAATATTAAAGCAAATGATTATGATTTCAAGGCAAATGGACAAGTACTAAAATTTAAAGGATTTATGACTTTATATGTAGAAGGAACAGACAAAGAAGAAGTAGAGCAAGAAGGAATGCTTCCAGAACTTGAAGAAAATCAAGAAGTAAAATTGAAAAAATTAAATCCAAAACAAAGTTTTACTGAACCACCACCAAGATATACAGAAGCAAGTTTAGTAAAGGCTTTAGAAGAGAAGGGTATAGGAAGACCTAGTACATATTCTCCAACAATTACAACAATTTTGGAAAGAAGATATATAGAAAAAGAGAAAAAACAATTATACCCAACAGAGTTAGGAAAAATTGTAAATAAATTATTAACAGAAAACTTTTCAGATGTTATTAATGTTGAATTTACTGCAAAAATAGAAAATGAATTTGACGAAATTGCAGAAGGAAATGAGCCATGGAAAAAAATGATTCGAGAATTTTATGGATCATTTGAAGAAGAGGTAGAAAAAGTAGAAAAAGAGTTGGAGCATGTACAAATATTTGAAGAAATTTCAGATGTTAAATGTGAAAAATGTGGCAGAATGATGGTATACAAATATGGTAGATATGGGAAATTTTTAGCATGTCCAGGATATCCTGAATGTAAAAATACGAAACCAATTATAGAAACAATTGATGTCCCATGCCCAAAATGTGGTTCAAAAGTGCAAATTAGAAAAACAAGAAGAGGTAGAAAATATTATATATGTGAAAATAATCCAAAATCATGTGATTATATCTCATGGAATAAACCTAAAGTTGGAGAAATATGGAATTCAGAAGAAAAGAAAGAATTTGAAAAAACAACTACAAGGAGGAAAAGAACAACAAAGAGAAAGACCGCTAGAACAAGTAGAAAAACAAATAAAAAATAAACATTGTTGAAATAAAAAATAAATAAGTAAGAGGAAAATGTATGAACAAATATAAATTAGAAATTACAGTATTTATTAGTGGTGCACTAACAATGGTAATGGAACTAATTGCAGCAAGAATTTTATCGCCATATGTTGGAAGTTCAAATTTAATATGGACATCTATTATAGGTGTTATGCTTATTAGTATGAGTATAGGATATTGGTATGGAGGTAAAGTAGCAGATAAAAATAAAGACAATGACATTAAAATTTTATCTAGATACTTGCTAATTTCAGCAATAGCAAGTAGTTTTATTCCTATATTAGAAGTTCTCTTTATAGGAATATTATCAATGATTATTACAAATCTAGTAGTAGTAGCAATTATATGTGCTGCAGTTACATTTGGTATACCAAGTTTTTTATTAGCAACAGTATCACCTATTGCTGTTAAAATTAAAAATAGTAGTATGGATAGTGTAGGAGAAACATCAGGGAAAATATCTTCTTTGTCTACTATCGGTAGTATTTTTGGTACATTTTTTGCAGGATTTGTATTAATTCCAAATGTAGGTGTAAGAAATATAATATTTGGTAGTAGCATTTTATTATGGGTTCTAGCTGTATATCTATATCATAAAAAAGATAAAAAATATTATCTAATGTTGATTGTGCAATTAATCATTATTATATTCCTAAATGTTGCCGGTTTTTTTCTGTTTGAATTTGAACATCCAGAAATCGAAAGAGATGTCGATTCTGAATATAGCAGAATATGGGTAAGACAAATAACTGTTGGTGAAACAACCTATAAAACATTGCAAGTAGACACAGGTTTAGAATCTTATATTAATCAAGAAACTGGAGAAATGGGAGCAACTTATTTATATTATTATGATTTGTTTGAATATTATAATAAAGAAGCAACAGATACATTAATGATAGGTGGAGCAGCATATACTTATCCTATGCATTACTTGAACAAATATGAAGATAAAACAATAGATGTTGTAGAAATTGATGAAACTATGACACAAATAGCAGAAGAGGAATTTGGATTAGATAAAACTAATCCAAATTTAGGATTAATAACACAAGATGGAAGAAGTTATTTAAATTATAATGATAAAAAATATGATGCAGTTTTTATTGATGCTTTTAAAGGATTAAGTGCTCCATTTGAGTTAACTACTTATGAAGCAATGCAAAAGGTATATGATAGCTTAAATGAAAATGGTATTGTGTTAACAAATATTATTTCATCAATTGAAGGTGATGATTCAGATTTTATAAAATATGAATATAGCACATATAAAGCTGTATTTGATGATGTAAAAGTATTTCAAGTTAATCCAAATCATTCAGAGACTGAAGAACAAAATTTAATTTTAGTTGGTATAAAAGGTGATGGCAACATAGATAGTGAAAAAGAAGAAGAGTATAGCGAGTTATTAGCTAATGAATTAACGGATTTTACAAGTGATAAGTCAATTGTTACAGATGACTATGCACCAATAGGAGATTAAAAGTTAGTGTTCAGAGTTAATATGGTAGCAAGGTGTGGAGATATATTAACTCTGAACTATAATAACAGGATTAAAAGATGATATGTTGAAAAAGTCTTGACTTTTCCTTATATATTTGGTATTATATTACTTGTCATGCGGGAATAGCTCAGTTGATAGAGCGCTGCCTTGCCAAGGCAGAGGTCGCGGGTTTGAGCCCCGTTTCCCGCTCCATTTTGATTTTGTGTACTTTATTTTGTTTTTTAGCATATAATTTAATATATGGCGATATAGCCAAGTGGTAAGGCACGAGTCTGCAAAACTCTGATCCCCGGTTCGAATCCGGGTGTCGCCTCCAATGATGTTTCTGTTCGAACTAATAGAACAGAATTGATACAAAATCAATCAGAAAATAAAATCTGGTTGATTTTTTTGTTGTCTAAAAACAATATCAAAATCATCCAAACGAGAGGATGGTGTAAGGAAATGAAGATAGTTAAGTAAGAATTACAATTTGAGGAATGTCTAAAACAGCGAATTGAATTTATATGTGAGTTTTCAAAAGTTACTCCTACTTTTATCAATGGTAGTATTAGAAAATTAGAAAGAACTAACCTTACATATATTGAACCTCATAGAGTAATAATTAAAAATATTACTTTCTTAATTTTTAATTATTCAAATGATGTGTATATCTCAAATTTGACTAAAAAGATTAAGTTATCAGAGTTGGAAGAATATTTAAAAAATATATATTAGATAATTTACTTTTAAATAAAGTACATCTAAAATAGACAGTACCAAATATTGTAGTAATAGATCTAGCAACATTAGATTTATTAATATAATAACGACTTTTGCGTTCAGAAGAATTTTTAAGTTGTGAATCAAATTCTTCAAAAGTAGAAGAAATAATACTTAGAATGTAGCTCTTAATAGATGAATCTATTAAATTGATAAAGTTAAAATAATTGTTGTTAGTACCAAGAGTAAAAGAAAAGTTATCCATAAGAAAGTCAATATATTTGTATAAATTTGTAGAAATAATAACTTTAATTTTATTTTTTAATACATCTTTAAAATTTTGTGATATAATATTCATAAATTGAGACTCCTTTTTTAGTGGTTTTGTGGTGAAAACATTATATCAAAGGATTCTCAATTTTTCTATTCCGATACCATTTTACACTATTTATTTAAAATTTTATTTGACTTTTCTTAATTATCTATGTATAATAAGTATAGGAAATGAATAATCGCAGTGAATGCGGTTACCACTACATATAGTTATAACAACACATTCGCAATATTGGCATAGTGGAATGTGTTGTTATTTTATTCCTTATTTATTTTTGAATTTACATATTTTATGTATAAAATCGTTAATAAGGCTACGTTTATCGTTGATGATACCATTAAGGCATATATTAAAAAAAGTATAAAACCCATAAACACCACCTCACTTTCTGATAACCAAAGTTATCTAGTGCAGTGGCAACACATATCTACTACTATGTTCATTTCCTATGTCAGTTAGTATAGCATACAATTTATAATAAAACAATACAAAAAACAAGTTTTCGCAAAAAAGATTTTTATTAAATAATCTGGTAATCTATATATAGCTTGATTGATATTTGTATCAATCGTAATGAGAGTCGAAAAAGTTGTAGATAACTACTTCATTGGCTCCATAGAAAAAATCTTGTAACTATTTTAAATAATAAGTTACAAGATTTTTATTTTTGAAGATTAATGCTATTAAATAATATTTATAAATAAATTTTATGTGTTTGCTTTTTTTTATTAAGAAATGTTATATAGTGTTAAACATAGGAAATGAGAATAAGCAGATGTGGTTTGCCTCCAACAAGGAGGTGAGGCATATGGTAGAAATAAAAGTCAAATGAATTTTGAAATTTATTTGTTTCATAAGAAAACTATTTCTATTGCTTCAAAGTTTTTTGCACTGTAATTACATTCTTTTAATATTTTTTTATCAAATTTATCTTATTACATGAAATATCAGATATTGTTTCTAATAAATTAAAAAAACTCTTAGAATTTAGGTTACATTCGCTTGCTAATATCAATTATTTTTGCCTTATTTTTATATTCTTTTTTTATTTTGTTAAAATTAATTATTAAAGCAATTCTATTAAATGGATGTATGTCATCTCTTTTGAAAATTTCTTCAATTATATTTTTCTATCTTTTTTTTTGCATATTACATTGTTATTACAAAACAAAATTTAAATAAAAATATTTTAAAATAATTCACAAAAACCATTGACAATTGAATAAATATTCAACTATAATATAGTAAAAGACAATTGAATATACATTCAATCGTTCATAGGAAGGAGGAAAAATATGGTTGCAAGAATTGAAACATGTGACTGTAACAGTATTCATCAAGATGTTATAGACACAGTAAAAGACCACATGTTATCAGATGAAAAAATAGAAGCTTTAACAAGTTTTTATAAAATATTCAGTGACGAAACAAAAATAAAAATATTATGGGCATTAGATGTAGAAGAAATGTGTGTATGTGATTTAGCAGTATTAACAAACATGACAAAGTCAGCAATTTCGCATCAATTAAAAACATTAAAAGAAGCAAATTTAGTAAAATATAGAAAAGAAGGTAAAATTGTATATTACTCATTATCAGATACATGCACGCGTAATATTATAGAAAAGGGTATTTTACATACAATTAATAAAAAGTAGTATTTACAATATAAACATTAAGAAAAGGAAGAAGAAAGGAAGTAGATTTTATGAAAAAGAATTATATATTAGAAGATTTAGACTGTGCTAATTGTGCAGCAAAAATTGAAGAAAGTGTAAAAAGAATAGAAGGAATTACAGAATGTTCTGTAAGTTTTGTAACAGAAAAAATGATAGTAGAAATCGAAGATGAAAAAGAAAAAGAAGTAGAGAAAGAGATAAAAAAAGTAGTTAAAAAAATTGAACCTGATGTAACATTAAAAGAAGTTTAAAAAATAAAAGAAAGGGTATGTTAGTAAGTAACATATTTATGGCGAAAGATGTAAAATGAAAAAAAGATTAATGAAAATTATAATATCAGCTATTATTTTTTTAATAGCAACATTAATAAAAAATATAACTTTTATTAATATTGACAAAAATATTTTAATAGACATACAAATTGTTTTATATATAATCAGTTATTTAATTGTTGGATTTGAAATTATAAAAAAAGCAATTATAAATATCTTTCATGGAGAATTTTTTGATGAAAACTTTTTAATGAGTATTGCAACAATAGGTGCATTTGCTATTGGAGAATATCCTGAAGCAGTAGCAGTTATGTTGTTTTATCAAGTAGGAGAATATTTCCAGAGTTATGCTGTTAAAAAATCAAGAAAATCAATAGCAAGCTTAATGGACATAAGACCAGACTATGCAAATTTAAAAATAGGAGACAATGTAGAAAAGAAATCACCAGAAGAAGTAAAAATAGGAGATATAATAGTTATAAAACCAGGAGAAAAAGTTCCACTAGATGGAATTATAGTTGAAGGAACATCTATGATAGATACATCTGCACTAACAGGAGAATCTGTGCCAAGAGAAGTAAAAATAGATGATAATATTTTAAGTGGATGTATTAATTTGAATGGTGTATTAGAAGTAAAAGTAGAAAAAGAATTTGGAGAGTCAACAGTAAGTAAAATTTTAGATTTAGTTGAAAATGCAACAAATAAAAAAGCAAAGACAGAAAATTTCATAACAAAATTTTCAAAATATTATACACCAATTGTAGTATTATTAGCAATAATAATTGCTTTTATTCCACCATTTGTAACAAATACAGATATGGTAATATGGATTTATAGAGCACTTACATTTTTAGTTGTATCATGTCCATGTGCTTTAGTAGTATCAGTACCACTTAGCTTTTTTAGTGGAATTGGATCAGCATCTAAAAATGGAGTATTGGTTAAAGGAAGTAACTATTTAGAAGCATTATCAAAAACAAAAATTGCTGTATTTGATAAAACGGGAACATTAACAGAAGGTGTTTTTGATGTACAAAAAATAGTAACTGAAAAAGAATTTGAGAAAAATGAACTATTAGAATTAACAGCATATTGTGAAAGTTATTCTAATCATCCAATATCAATTTCTATTCAAAAAGCTTATGGAAAAGAAATTGATAAAAAAAGGATTATTTCTAGTGAAGAAGTAGCAGGAAAAGGAATTATTAGTAAAATTGATGATAAAGAAATAGCTTGTGGAAATATAAAATTAATGGACTTTCTAGGCCTAAAAAATATTAAGCAAGTAGATGAAATTGGTACAGTTGTTTATATTGCAATAAATAAAAAATATGCTGGATATATTTTGATAAGTGATAAAATAAAAGAAGATTCTAAAAAGGCAGTTAAAGATTTAAAACAAGAAGGTATTAGAGAAATAGTTATGCTTACAGGAGATAGTAAAGATGTGGCAGAAAAAGTAAGCAAAGAATTAAAACTAGATATGGTATATAGTGAACTATTGCCAATAGATAAGGTAAATAAAGTAGAAGAATTGTTAAAAAATAAAAAGGAAGAAGAAAAATTAGTATTTATAGGTGATGGGATTAATGATGCTCCAGTTTTAGCTAGGGCAGATGTTGGAATAGCAATGGGTGCTTTAGGTTCAGATGCGGCAATCGAAGCGGCAGATATTGTAATTATGACAGACGAACCATCTAAAATTGCAATAGCTATGAAAATATCACGCAAAACTTTAAAAATTGTATATCAAAATATTACTTTTGCTTTAGTTGTGAAAATAGCTGTATTGATTTTAAGTGCATTTGGGTTTGCTTCTATGTGGTCAGCTGTATTTGCCGACGTAGGAGTTACTGTTTTAGCAGTATTAAATTCATTTAGAGCTTTAAAAAAATAATACAAAAATATTAAATCAATGTGTGATAGGCAGAGGGGTATATTATATAAAACATTTATGAAATGACGAATGCAAATGGAATCATAATAGAAAATATTAAGGTATCTAATAGGAGAATCTCAAACTTGCTTTGAGAGGTGCCTATTAGATACCTTTAAATTTTCTTTATGATGCAATGCACGCCGAGGAATGTAATAAATGTTTTATATAATATACCCCTCTGCCTATCACACATTGATTTAATATTTTTTGCATGTTATTTAACAATTTTAATAAAATTATATTCATAGCCTGAAACAGTTACATTATCATATTGATATCCTTTATAAATTCCACCATCATCATCACTTAAATCAACTTGAAGTCTTACAGGACAAATAAATTCCTCATTTAAATTATTCACAATATGAATAGTAAAATTTAAAGAATAATTAATATCACTCAAATCAATTCCTGCTTCTTCTAATACCTTTCCGTTGAAAGAAATTGTATTTGAATCAGAAGATGTAGCATAATTTGTAATAATATCTTCATTCATGTAACCCAATGTAATAGGATTTGAGCAATCCGCATAAAAGGTTGGTGTTTCATAATCTGTATTATTATTTTCATCATTCGTATTAACAATATTATATTCGATTCTATCATCATCATCATTGGTATCTAACTCCTCAATTTCAGTGTATTTTGCAAAATTTAATGCACTTTTATAATTCAAATATTGATGTCCTTTATCAGAGCCGGTAGATATGCTAATATTGTCTATATATAATTCTTTTACTGTATTTTCGCTTGTAATATCATATACTGTACTTGTATTATCAATTGTTATAGCAATATCACTATATTGTAAAATACTTAAATCTTGTAAAGATTCGTTTTCACTAGTATCAATAGCGTTTGCACTACTATAAATTAAAATCTTTTGTATCTTAAATATAGGGTTTTCATTTTGTTCAGCAATTTCTTCAACTTGTGCTGAAAATTCTTCTTTAGCATAACTTGCTCTAAAAATTAAGTCATAGTATAGAAAGGCTAATACACATAATAGCAAAATACAAACTGTAAGGAAAGTTTTATGATGTTTAATTTTTATCTTTTTCATAATAACTCCTTTTAACTAAGTCTATTATATAACATTTCCATATAAGAATATACTTTTGTGTACCATTCTGAATCACTTGCATATCTTTGGTTAACACCTTCTAATGTAGGACCATTATAGTACCATGCACTTGCAGTTTCACCATCATATATAACAGTTCCAGCAGGATTCAAATAGTACTTAACTAATGATTTTGTTACAGTTTCTATACCATCTGCATATGAATCAAATGTGTAAGAAGATTCATATGGTGTTTCATCATAAGAACCATAACCAAATAGATTATTTTTATCTTGTGCAATTTGTGATGTACCCCATGCACTTTCATGAATAGCAATTGCAGCAATAAATATACCGTTTACATTATACTTCTTGTCCATGTTATAAAATACTTCTGCATTATCTTCGAAAATTCCGTATGTATCATTTGATAAACCTGTAAAGATTGTTTGGTAATCTTTTAAAGTTAATCCAGTAGATTTATTTAATTCCATTTCAATATTAACATTAATTAAAATTCTTTGAATTCTATTCTTTTCTGTGATACTTGGCATTTTTGTTGGTGATGTTAATACATCAGTAGGTAAATAACCTTCAATTGTATCAAAAGTTACTTTACACCAATCTTCACTTACTAATTCAACAAGTGTAACATCAAGATATTTTTTTATTTCTGCAACTTCTTCAGAATCTTCAGAAGCTTCTTCTCTTAATGTAGCATCTTCAGATAAATAAACTGTATCACCAACATGTATATTCAAATCTGCTAAGAAATCAGATGTTCCAATTTCTAATATTTCAGGTGTTGGTTCTTCAATTGTTTCTTTTGAAAGAATTATTTCTTCTATAAATTCTCCATTTTCATAAGTTTTTACTAATGAAACATTTTCTAAACCAGCTACACCTTCTTGTAAAACAACTTGTTCACCTCTTGGAAGTGATGCATTTTGTTGTGTTTGTGTTTCGTATTCAATTTCTCTTTCTTCAGAAACTTGTTCTTTTACCTTTTCAAAACTAGAGTTTTCAGAAATTATCTTTTGCATATTTAAAGCTTTTCTATTAATTTCGAAATCACTAGGAATAGATGCAGTTTCCACAGTTTCTTCATCATCTTCTGAAGTATTACTTGTTTCCACCGAAAATACATTCATAGGGAAAACAGCAATAATTACTAGAACTAAAATAACAAAAACAATAATTAAATTAGAAAGTTTTACACCTTTATTAGTATCAAAAGATGTGTCATTACTTTCTATAAAAGAAACCCTTGCTCTTGGTTTGGCTTGCTTTTTATTTTTTGCTTTTGGTTTTTTATTAGAAGTTGTAGATGTTTTTGTTTGATTTGCTGCGGAATATCGAATTTCTTGTAACTCTTTAAATACATCAGATAAATTTCTGTTATCTTGCTTATTATTTACAGAGTTATTTTTGTCATCTAACATCTTCATTCCCTCACTTTCATAAATTTCTACATCACTATTATACAATAACAAAATAAACTTGTCTACAAAAAAATATAAAAAATTTTAAACTAGAAAAAATTTCTAGTTACCATGATTAACAATCTTTAGTGGAGTAGTATATAATTTAAAATTGAATAAATGACGAATGTGATTGGAAAATGATTAGAAGATCTTAAATTTTTTTATGGAAAATGTTCGCGCTTGACGTGAAAGGGTGCCATAAAAAAATTTTAGAGATTCTTGAAATTTGTATTGAGCCGAGGAATTTATGAAATTTTAAATTATATACTACTCCACTAAAGATTGTTAATCATGGCAACTAAAACAATTTATAAAAAATAATGAATAAAACCTTAATTTACTTGCAAAATCTACAAAATAGTATATAATAAAGACATGAACAAAAAAGCAAAATATAAAATTTATAGTTAGCAAACAAAATAAATCAACTATAATTTTAGAAGGGAAAGCAGTAAAAATGAATTTTGAAGGAATCGAAAAAGAAATAGGATACACATTCAAAAATAAAGAATTACTAAAGACAGCGTTAACACACACATCTTATGCTTACGAAAAACATGTAGATAGCAATGAAAAATTAGAATTCTTAGGAGATAGTATATTAGAATTCCTATCAAGCAGATATTTATTTTTGCAATACACAAATTTAAAAGAAGGAGAAATGACAAAAGTCAGAGCAACAGTTGTCTGTGAAAAGAGCTTACACAAAGTAGCAATAAAGCATCATTTTGGAGATTATCTATTATTAGGAAAATCAGAAAAAGCAAGTGGAGGTAACAAAAGACCAGCAATTTTAGCAGATAGTGTAGAAGCGATTATTGCAGCAATATATTTAGATGGTGGATTAGAACCAGTCAATAAATTTATTGTTGATAACTTAAAAGAAGAAATTGAACAAGCAAGTACACATGTGGGTGACAAAGATTATAAAACAGTATTGCAAGAAAAGTTACAAGAAGCAGGAGATGTTAAAATAGAGTATGAGATTATAAAAGAATCTGGGCCAGACCATGATAAAAGTTTTGAGGCACAAGTAAAATTCAATGGTAAAATCTTAGCAAACGGCTCAGGAAAAAGCAAAAAAGGAGCTGAAATGCAAGCTGCTAAAAAAGCACTAGAAAATTTAAAATAGAAAAGAGGTAAATCTATGAAACATCAATATATCATACCCATATTTGTACCACATTTAGGATGTCCAAATGATTGTATTTTCTGCAATCAAAAATCAATTAGTGGTCAAAAAAAGAATATGACAAAAGAAGAAGCCAAAAAAATAATAGATAATTACCTAAAAAATATAAAAGATGAAGATGCACAAATAGAAATTGCTTTTTTTGGAGGTAGTTTTACAGCAATAGAGGAATCTGTACAAAACGAATTACTTGAAGTAGCTTATGAATACATAAAAAATGGAAAAGTAGAAAGTATTAGAATATCAACAAGACCAGACTGTATTGATAAAGCTACTTTAAAAAGATTAAAAAAATATAAAGTAAAAACAATTGAATTAGGTGTACAATCATCAAATGATTATATCTTAAAAAGAGCAAATAGAGGTCACACATTTGAAGATGTTAAAAAAGCATCAAAATTAATAAGATTTTATAGATTTAAATTAGGACATCAAATGATGGTAGGTTTACCTGAAAGCACAAGAATTGATGAAATTAATACAGCAAAAGCATTAATTAAACTAAAACCCAAAATGGTAAGAATTTATCCAGTGTTAGTTGTAAAAGGTACAAAACTGGAAGAAGAATATAAAAAAGGAATTTATACACCATTACCATTGCCACAGGCAATTGAAACTTGCAAAGAACTTGTAAGAATGTTTGCAGATAAAAAAATTGATATAATAAGAGTTGGATTACAAAGTACAGATGAAATTTCCGAACCTGGACAAGATAAAAGTGAAGTTGTTGCAGGACCATATCATCCAGCATTTAGACAATTAGTAGAATCTGCAATGTGGTATGATGCTATTGTTGGAAAAATCAAAAAACTAAATGTAAAAGTAAAAGAAGTTGAAGTAAAAGTTAATCCAATTGATGCAAATAATGTAATAGGACACAAAAAAGAAAATGTTCAAAAATTAAAAGAAATTTATGATGTTGATTTAGTTTTAAAACAAGATGAAAATATCAAACAGGGAAAATCTAAAATCGAAATAACAAAAACTTTTAAAGATTTTGCTTACGAAGAAAAAGAAGAAGAAAAAATGAGTATAAAGTGATAATTAAATAAAAACTAATATAAAAAACTTGCTACATTAATTATTTTGTAATTAGATAAATTCAATATAAATGTAATTATATGGAATAAAGAATAAAATCATCTAAATTTACCAATACTAGTAATAAAGGTGATTTTATTATGGACATAAAAAAATCAATAAAAAACAATTTAGTAGAAATGTTAGGAACAATTTTAGGGGCGTTTGTTATTGCAATAGCTGTATCATTATTTTTATTGCCTAATAAATTGTCATCAGGAGGAGTAGCAGGAATTGCAACCATTACCTATTATTTATTTCATATACCAATGGGAATTAGCATGTTAATTATTAATATCCCACTATTTCTAATATCTATATTAAAAATAGGAAAAGGATTTTTTGTTAAATCAATTATAGGAACAATCAGCTTATCTTTTTTTGTGGATATATTAGATAAATTAACACCTCTAACAGAAGATAAATTCTTATCTTGTATTTATGGTGGAATCCTAATGGGAGTGGGGACAGCTATTTTGTTAAAGGTAAATACTTCAACGGGTGGAACAGATTTATTTAGTTATATAGCTAAAACTTATAAGCCAACAATAAAGATAGGAGAAATTATTTCATTAATTGACATTACGATAGTTGTTTTAAACATGATTTTTTTAAGAGAAATCGAAATTGGTTTATATTCAGCAATCGCTATTTATTTAATGGGAATAATTATTGATATTTTATTTGAAGGTATCTATTTTACTAAACTTATCTATGTTGTATCTGATAAATCAGAAGAAATTGCTAAAGAAATTGGGAAAACAATAAAAAGGGGAACAACAGGAATTTATGGAAAAGGCATGTATACAAATACAGATAAATTAATTTTAATATGTGCAGTTACTAGAAAAGATGTGGGAAATGTGGTACAAATTATAAGAACAATTGATAAGGAGAGTTTTATAATTATCACAAATTCAAGAGAAGTTCTAGGATTAGGATTTAAAAATGAATAAAGTTAACAAAATTAAAGTTTTTGATAAACATATACAATAAAAATATTTTTATGATATAATACAAGAAATATATAGATTTATGAAAGGAAAAATGATGGAAGAAACATATATATTAAAAAATCCAAAAACATTTAATTTAAGAGATATATTTGAATGTGGACAATGTTTTCGATGGAATGAACAAGAAGACGGAAGTTATACAGGGATATGGAAAGAAAATGTAGTGAATGTGAAAAAAGAAGGACAAAATTATATATTTACTGGAATATGTAAAAATGGAAATTTAGAAGAAGAAATACGAATGTATTTTGATTTAAATAGAAACTATGAAAAAATAAAAGAAGAATTATCAAAAAAAGATGTATATATGAAGACAAGTATTGAATATGGCAAAGGAATAAGAATTTTAAATCAAGATTTGTGGGAAACAATTATATCATTTATTATATCTGCAAACAACAACATTCCTAGAATAAAAGGTATTATAGAAAGATTATCAAAAGCATATGGAAATGAGATAAAATGGAATGATAAAGAATATTATACATTTCCAACACCTAATGAATTAAAAAATGTAAAAGTAGAAGATTATAGAAAGCTAGGGCTAGGATTTAGAGATATTAGACTTTACGAAACAACGAAAATGATATTAGAGGGAAAAGTAAATTTAAAAGAATTAGAAAAAAATCCAAATACAATAGAAGTAAGAGAAAAACTATTGACACTTTCAGGAGTTGGACCAAAAGTTGCAGACTGTATATTACTATTTTCCGACTTAAAGCGATTGGAAGTATTTCCAATAGATGTATGGGTAAGGAGAGTAATGAATGATTTATACATAAAAGAAAAAGATGAAACAAAGGTAAACAAAAAGCAAATTGAAAAAATGGCAAAGGATAAATTTGGGGACTTAGCTGGATTAGCACAACAATATCTATTCTACTGGAGAAGAGAAGCATAAAAAAGATTATGCTTTTTTATGCTTCTCGACTTGTTCTATATATTTTATAACTCCATCATTATAACAACTGTCTATTATTCCAGTTGCTTTTTGTTTTACTATATCTACTGCATTTTCAACTGCGTAAAATTCATCTGCAACAGTTGCTAATGGTAAATCATTTTCACTATCTCCAAAAGCAACTACCTTGTCAAAACCGTATTGCTTTTTAAATATTTTCAATCTACTTGCTTTCGAAACGTTTTCTAATACTATATCACAATAACTTTCTCCGTCTGAGTAAACTTTTTTATGTATGAAATAATTTATACCAGATATTTGACTTAGAATATTTGACAATTCATTGCTATCTTTTGTCATATGCAATATATTCAATGCCAAAGGTTCAGATTTTTCATTCCAATCGATTACTTTTATTCTTTCTACTTCTTTTTCATTTAAAATTGTTTGTATTTCAAACCTTTTATAATTAAATCCAATTAATGCATTTATAAGTTCCTTCGTTGTTTTTATTGGTATTGACAATTGGTCCATATATTTTTGTTTGCTATAATCATAGTTTAATGCTCCATTTAATAACATAATAGGGTATTTAAAATGTATATTTTGTAATATATGCTTTACCGAATTTCCTCTTCCTGTTGAAACAGTAAAATTTATACCTTTATCAATTAACATATTAAGTTTTTTACAAGCGTTTTCGCCTAATTCTTGATTTGCATTAAGCAAAGTTCCATCTAAATCTGAAACATATAAAGTTTTCATTCTGAAAAATCCTCCTTATTTATTTTAAACCTTTAAAATTTATAAAGCGTTAATTTCTTCTTCTGCTAGTCCTGTCGTCTTTTTAATAAGTTCTATTTCTAGCCCTTCTTCTTTCATTTTTTTAGCAATTTCCTTTTTTTCTTTTTCTATTCCATGCTCTTCGCCAA
>CAYVCM010000023.1:0-19588 GCA_964449925.1 uncultured Clostridium sp. | reverse complement strand
AATCCTTCCTCTTTGCTCATAAACACTTTTGTATTAGTCAATGCATTTAACAATGTTTTTCTTCTTTGCATAAAAGCACTTTTTACAATTTTAAACATAACACCTCTACTTTTTACTTCTACTGGTGGCTCTTTTCTTATTGTTAGTTTTATAACTTTTGAATTTACTTCTGGTTCTGGAATAAAAGAATCTTTTGGTACTTCCATGACTCCTTCAGATGTTGCATAATAATATACTGAATATGTAATTGCTCCTGTCTCTTTTTCTCCAGGAATAGCAATCAGTCTATCTGCAACCTCTTTTTGTACCATTACTGTAATACTTTCTAAATCTAATCTATCTTCTAACAATTTCATGATAATTGGCGTAGTTATGTAATATGGTAAATTTGCAACAATTTTTGCAGTTTTAAATCCATTTTTCTCTTTTTCTTCTTTTATAATCTTATTTAATCTTACTTTTAATACATCTTCATGTATAATTTCAAAATTATTATATAAAGAAAATCTATCTAATAATATTTTTATCATTTTTTTATCTAATTCAATACTGATAACTTTTCCTGCTCTTTCTAACAATTCTTTTGTTAGTGTTCCTAATCCTGGTCCTATTTCAATTACTAAATCTTCTTTTGATATATTACTACTTTCCACAATTTTATCTACTACATTCTGATTAATTAAAAAATTTTGTCCTAATGATTTATTGGCTCTAATTTTGTATTTTTTCATGATAAATTGTGTATCTTCTAAAATATTACTCATCTTTTTATTTCCTTTCATTTTTCCTATTAATTATATTCTAAATAACTTTTTTTTTCAACATTGTTACTAATTTGTTATAATTGTAAATTTTCTGTGTAATTATTGCTTTTTTACCACTTTTAATATAGAATATACTTGCAAATTTTTAACAAAAGAGGCGATGCTATGTTTCCTAACAAGAAAAATAATAAAAAGATAGATAAAAAACAAAAAAAGAAAACAAACTCAAAAGATACTCAATACAAAAATATTTATATAGGTGTTGATGAAGATGAAAATGAAAATACATCTACTAAAAAGAAACAAAAAAAAGGAAGAAAAAAACAAAAAGATTCTAATATTATACATTTAAATCGTAATTTTGATTCTAAAAATTTAATTTACACATCAAAATTGCGTAATACTTTTATTGTAATTATTATCATTTTGGTTTTACTTTTAGGAAGGATTGGTTATATACAATTTGTAGATGGTGCATATTTAACAGAATTAGCTTATCAGCAACAAACCATTAACCAAATTCTAAGTCCAAAAAGAGGAAATATTTATGATTCTACCGGAAAAGCTTTAGCAATTAGTGCTCAAGTAGATACCATTACTATTAATCCTACAAAAATTGTTGGTGATACAGATGAAGAAACACAAGCACTTAAAGAAACTGTTGCAAAAGGACTTTCTGACATATTTGAACTAGATTATGAGGAAACATTAGAAAAAGTTAACAGCGATTCTCAAGTAGAAACCATTATCAAAAAAGTAGAACAAGAAAAAGTAGATGAATTAGAAGCTTGGATGGAAGAAAATAGTATAACTGTTGGTATTAATATAGATGAAGATACGAAAAGATATTATCCTTATGGTGACCTTGCTTCTAGTGTTATAGGCTTTTGTGGTGATGATAATCAAGGGCTAAGTGGAATTGAATCTAAATGGGATTCTGTTTTGACTGGTACACCTGGAAAGATTGTTAGTTCCCAAGATAGTAGCCAAAATGAAATTCCTAATGCAGAAGAAACTTATATTTCTGCTGAAAATGGTAGTGATATTACACTTACTATTGATGTTAATATACAATCTACTATTGAAAAATATTTGGAACAAGCTGTTGAAAAATATGAATGTAAAGATGGTGGAAATGTTATTGTTATGGATCCACAAACAGGTGATATTTTAGGAATGGCTAGTTACCCTGACTATGATTTAAACTCACCTTATACACCAAATTCTACTTTAGCAGAAACTTACGATTCCTTAAGTTCTGAAGAGCAGACTGAGGCTTTATATGAAATGTGGTCTAACAAGTCTGTTTCAGAAAGTTATGAACCAGGTTCTACATTTAAAATTATTACTGCTAGTGTTGCTCTAGAAGAAGGGATTACATCTACTGATGTAGAAAATGATTTTACCTGTACAGGATACGAAACTGTTGAAGATAGAGAAATTGCTTGTTGGAGATATTACAATCCACATGGTTCTCAAACTCTAAGAGAAGCTCTTTGCAACTCTTGTAACCCTGCGTTTATCCAACTTGCACAAAGAATTGGTGCTTCTACATTATATAAATATTACCAAGCATTTGGATTATTTGAATCAACAAATTCTGGATTATATGGCGAACAAACTAGTATTTTTCACGATTTAGATGAAATCGGACCTGTTGAACTTGCAACATATGCATTTGGTCAAAGATTTCAAATAACACCTCTTCAAATGATTACAGCCATTGCATGTGTGGCAAATGATGGTGTTTTGATGAAACCAAACATTATAAAATCTATAACAAATACAGATACTGGTGCTGTTACTGAAACAGAACCAACTGAAGTTAGACAAGTTATATCTTCATCAACTGCAGAGAAAATAAAATCTATGATGGAATCTGTTGTTTTAGAAGGAACTGGTAAAAATGTACAAGTTACTGGATATTCAATTGGTGGTAAATCAGGAACTTCTGAACCAACTGAGTCAAATGCAGATGAAGGATATGTTTCTTCATTTGTAGCAATTTCTCCTGTTGAAGATACACAAGTAGTTATTTTGCTTACTTTATATGATCCACAAAATGAAGAATATGGATATCAAGGTGGTTCTGTTGCTGCACCTGTTGTATCACAAATGTTATCTGAAATATTACCATATTTAGGTGTTGCTTCTGATTCAACAGAAGATGATAATGATTCTGAAGACTTAATTACTGTTCCAGATGTTAGAAATAAAACAGTTACAGAGGCTAATAAAATACTTACAGAAGCTGGATTTGAGTGTGAAATTGTTTGTTCTGGAGATGAAAACTCAACTTTAGTTGCAGACCAAAATCCAAAACCAGGTTCACAATTATCTGAAGATTCTATAATTATGTTGTATGGTGAAAATGATACTGCTACTACATCTGTCAGTGTCCCTGATTTATCTGGAATGACAGTTGCTGAAGCCACAAGTGCTCTCCATGCTAAGAATTTGAATATTAGTGTTACAGGCTCCGGAACTGTAACCACTCAAGATTACTCGGCGGGTGAACTTGTTCAAGAAGGAACTATTATTACAGTAACATTAAAGCAAACTCTTACAGATGCACATTAAATTATATTATTATTATTTTTTGTTGAATAGGAAAAAATGATTTTTTCTATTCAACAAAAAAGTGTATGTTAATAATAAAATTTTAACATACACTTTTTTTCATTCCATTATCTCCTCCCTCCAATATTTTTCTAGTAAATTATCTAATTTTTTAATTTTTTCGCTTTTTTTTATAGCACTTTCTATATTCACACCTTGTAAATAACTAATCCATGCCTGCTTTTTGGTTGTGATTTGATTTTGTTGAAGCTTAAATTTAGGCAATTGTAAAATGTGAATTTCTAAAGAATCTCTCAGTTTACCATTCATTATTTTTTCATTCATAAGCATTTTTGCATGATAATTTAAATCTTTATTTAAGATAAAATCTAATATATTTATGGTCATTGTCTTTGCGATTTTTCTATTATCTTCATATTCTATTTGATTTACATGTATTTGTACATAATATAATAACATCTTTGTTAAAACATATTCTCCATCAATAATTTGGATACCTATATTTCTTTCTTTATTTTCTACTGTTTTGATTCTAAAATCTGCAATTCCAAAATTTTCTTCTGCTGGTAAATATTCTTTCATCTTTTTTAAGTATGGATTTATCTTTATTTCTTTAATTCTTAAGTTAAGTATAACTTCTATGAATTCTTTTAATATTTCTATATTTTCTTCTTTATTCAAAATTTTTCTCAACACAAAATTACTTTTTGAAATAAATTTACGATTCATATGTATGGTTTTTAGTGCGCACTAAAATTACCTCCTTTTTTATTCAAACTTGATGATATAGATGAATTATGGAGCTTTTTGCAGAAATTGATTTACTTTAAAATAGGTTTTAATTTTTAAATTTAGAATGTTTATTTAGAAAAGAATGTTGACCTAAAAACATATAAAAATAAAATATAACTAACCTAAATGTTCAAATGAATAAATAGAAATTTCTATTTGATAAGAATTATATAATTCATAAAAAGTATACTTTCAAAAAAAGAACTTGTCAACAAGTTCTTTCTCTTTTTTTCTATATTTCATCGCAAAATTCGACAAACTTCGTAATCATATAGATTAAAAAGTATCAATCGCTTTTAATTTTTGAATTACTTTTTCTATACTTTCTTTTGGTGTAGATGCTCCTGCCATAATTCCTATTTTATCATTTTTATTTATTTTTTTTGTATCTAACATTTTTTCATCTTCTATAAGTATAGCTTTGTTACAATGTTTTTTTGCTATATCATATAATTTTAATGTGTTAGAACTATTTTTTCCTCCTACAATAATCATAGAGTCTACTTTTTTTGCCATTTCTTCTGTTTCCTTTTGTCTAATTTCTGTTGCTTGACATATTGTATTTTTTACAATTAATTCTATATCTTTTGGTATTTCATTATTGATAATTTCTTCTATAATATAAAATTTTTCTAAATTATATGTTGTCTGTGCAATCATTAATACTTTTTTTATTTCTGACTTTTCAAGCTCATCTAATGCTTTTATTGCATCATCTTCCTTTTCTATTACAAATGTATTTTCTCCACAAAAACTTAATGTTCCTACAATTTCTGGATGTTTCTTATTTCCTAGTAAGAAAATATAATATCCTTTGCTTGCATATTCATTTGCAATTTGATGAATTTTTAATACTTTAGGACAAGTATAATCAATTAGCTTTATTTTGTTTTTTTCTGCTTTTTCATAAATTTGTTTTGGTATACCATGTGCACGGATAATTGTCTTACCTTTTGCCTCTTCTATATTTTCAATAAATTGCATTCCTAACTTTTCTAATTCTTTAATAACATTTTGATTATGTACAATTTCACCTAATCCATATACAGTTTCACCATTTTTTAATTCTTCTTTTGCACCATCGACTGCTCTTTTTACACCATAACAAAATCCAGCTGTTTTTCCTAAAATTATTTCCATATTTTCTCCATTCTTTATTACTTTATCATTTCTAATATTTCTTGTTTTAATACTTCTACAATTTCTTCTTGTGGTACCTTTTTTATTATTTTTCCTTTTTTAAATAGTAGTCCCTCTTTTATTCCTCCTGCAATTCCTATGTCTGCCTCTCTTGCCTCTCCTGGTCCATTTACAGCACATCCCATAACAGCAACTGTTATGTCTGATTCTATTGTATTTAAAAATTCTTCTACTTCTTTGGCTATTGGTATTAAATCTATTTGTGTTCTTCCACAAGTAGGGCATGCAACAAGTGTTGGTACTTTATGATATAGATTGCAATCTTTTAAAATTTCTTTAGCCACTTTTATTTCCTTTACTGGATCATCAGAAAGTGATACTCTCATTGTATCTCCAATTCCGTTTCTCAACATATATCCTAATCCAATACTAGATTTCACAGTTCCACTAAATTCTGTTCCACTTTCTGTAACCCCTAAATGTAAAGGACAATCAAATGCTTTTGATGCTTCTTCATAACTTTCTATACATAAGTCCAAACTAGATGCTTTTAATGAAACTAAATAATCTTTAAAATCTAATTCTTCTAATATTTCTATATGCCTTCTTGCACTTTCAACCATCGCTTTTGCTGTTGGCTTTCCATATTGCTCTAATAAATCTTTTTCTAAAGAACCTGCATTAACACCTATTCTAATAGGTATATTACATTCTTTGCATTTATCAACTACTTCTTTTACTTTTTCTTTACTACCAATATTGCCTGGATTGATTCTTACCTTGTCAACACCAGCTTTTATAGCTTCTAATGCAATTTTATAATCAAAATGTATATCTGCAACTATTGGAATATGAATTTGTTTTTTGATTTCTTTTATGGCTTGCGCATCTTCTAAATCTAAAGCTGCTACTCTTATAATTTCACATCCAGCTTTTTCTAGTTCCAATATTTGCTTTACAGTTGCATTTACATCTTTAGTTTTTGTATTGCACATAGATTGTATAACTACTTTGTTTTGCCCACCTATCTGTACATTTCCTACTATAATTTTTTTTGTTTTTGTTCTATCCATTTTTTTATTCCTTATCTTTTTTTATTCTATCATTTTTGAGAAGTGTCGCATTGGGGACGTTTCTTTTTGAGACATTTTTGATGATTTGAGGGACGGTGATGACTTTGGGGACGGAGCAAAAAATCATCATTTGTTTTATAAAAATATATTAAAACTTTATTTATGCAAATGATGATTTTTTGCTCCGTCCCCAAAGTCATCACCGTCCCTCAAATCATCAAAAATGTCTCAAAAAGAAACGTCCCCAATGCGACATATTTATGTAGAAGCAATATAATATCCTACTCCTCTTTTTGTTACTAAAATTTTTGGAGATGATGTATCCTTTTCAATTTTTTCTCTTATTCTTCTAACTGTTACATCAACTGTACGAATATCTCCATAATATTCATATCCCCAAACTTTTTCTAACAATGTTTCCCTTGTAACAACTTGTCCTGGTTGTGATGCTAAAAACTTAATTACTTCAAATTCTCTTACTGTTAAATCTATAATTTCTCCTCTGATTTTAACTTCAAATTTATCTAAGTCTAATTCTAAATCATTTACAACTATTTTATTTGCTTTCTTTTTTGAATAGTCATTATCCATTGAAGCAATAGACATATTGTCAACTTTCCTTAAATTTGCTTTTACTCTTGCAACTAATTCTCTAACACTAAATGGTTTTGTTATATAATCATCAGCACCTAACTCTAAACCTAATATTTTATCAATTTCACCGTCTTTTGCTGTTAACATTATTATTGGTACATTGTATGAATTTTTTATTCTTTTGCATACAGATAATCCATCCATTTTTGGTAGCATAATATCTAACAAAATTAAATCTGGATGTTTTTCTAGTGCAATGTCTAGTGCTGTTACTCCATCACTTGCTTCAATGATATTGTATCCTTCTTTTTCTAAATTACATAATAATATATTTCTTATTGGTGGTTCATCATCAACTATTAAAATTGTTTTTTGATTTCTATCAAATTCTTCTTCCATAAAAATTCCGCCTTTCCACTTTAGCATTATTTTTATACTTATACTTATATCACAATTTTTTTGAATATACAAGTAATTTACCAAAAAAAGTTGCCTGATTAAAGACTTGCTGTTATTGTTCAAAGTCAACATGGTATGCCAAAGTAGTAAAAAATATTTCAAAAGCACCAGCTACCCAATTGACTATATTTCAAAATCTCTGTATAATGAAGCCATAATCAAAATATTGAAAGGAATATACTTATGAACACACATTATATTGACAAATTAGAATTTAATAAAATATTAGAAAATTTAAGCAAACATTGCTATACAAGTTCAGGAAAAGAGCTTGCTTTAGCTTTAGAAATATCTAATGATATCAATGTAGTAAAACAAAAATTAGCAGAAACAGAAGAAGCTGTAAATTTAGTATACAAAAATTCTACACCTTCTTTTTATGATATTCAAAATATTGATGTATATAGCATAAAATTAGAAAGTTCTCAAAGTCTAAATATTAAAGGACTATTAGACTTAAACACTATATTTATATGTGCTAAAGATTTAAAAAATTATTTTTCAAAAGAGTATATCCTAGAAAATGAATTTCCAATTTTAAAAAGTTTATTTTCCAACCTATATTCAAATGAAGGTGTTATAGATAAAATTACTTCTTCTATAATTGATGAAAATACAATTGATGATAAAGCTTCTCCAGAGTTACAAAAAATAAGAAAGAAAATCCGAAATTTAGAACAAGAAATACGAGCTAAATTAAATTCTATGATTCATTCTTCTTCTTTTTCTAAATATGTTCAAGAAAATGTAGTAACTTTAAGAAATGACCGCTTTGTTATTCCCATAAAAGAAGAATATAGAAATCAAGTAAAAGGTCTCATTCATGATGTTTCAAATGCTGGTTCTACTCTATTTATAGAACCAATTTCTATTTTTGAATTAAACAACGAAATTAATCAATTAAAATTAGAAGAAAATATAGAAATAGAAAAAATATTACAACAACTATCTTCTCTTTTCTATCCATATATTGAAGAATTAAAGATAGATTTTAAAACAATTACTACTCTAGATTTCATATTTGCAAAAGCAAAATATTCTAAAGAAATCAATGGAATTACACCAATAATTAACACTACCAAAGAAATTAATTTAATAAATGCACGACATCCTTTAATTGAAAAAGATAAAGTTGTCCCTATTTCTATTGAACTTGGTAAAAATTTTTCTACACTGTTAATTACAGGTCCAAATACAGGTGGAAAAACAGTAACTTTAAAGACAGTTGGTCTCCTTTCTTGTATGGCTTGTAGTGGATTAAATATTCCTGCAGATGAAAAATCTAGTATTTTTGTATTTGAGAATATTTTTGCAGATATTGGAGATGACCAAAGTATTGCAGATTCTTTAAGTACCTTTTCTTCTCATATGACAAATATTGTAGATATCACCAAACATACAAATAGTAATTCTCTAATTTTAGTAGATGAGTTAGGCTCTGGAACAGACCCTTTAGAAGGTGCTAATTTAGCTATTGCTATCTTAGATTATTTTAAAAAATCAGGTAGTCTCACAATTGCCACTACACATTATCAAGAATTAAAAAAATATGCTATGGTTACTCCTGATTTTGAAAATGCATCTGTAGAATTTGATGTTGAAACTTTGTCTCCTACATATAAATTGTTTATTGGTGTTCCCGGAAAAAGTAATGCTTTTGAAATTAGTCAAAAGTTAGGATTAGATACTTCTATTGTTAAAAAAGCAAAAGAACTTATGTCTTCAAATGACATTACCTTTGAAGAAGTTTTAAAAAATATCTATGATGATAAACAATTAATAGAAAAGGAAAAAGAAAAAATTCTTGCTGAATCTGAACAGATTTCTACTTTGAAAAAAACTTTACAAAAAGAGAGTGTTGAAAAAGAAAAACAAGAAAAAGAGATTATTAATAACGCCAAAGTAAAAGCAAGAAATATTTTATTAGAAGCCAAAGAAGACGCAGATGAAATTATTAAAAAATTATCTAATATAGAAGATACTAAAAAAATTGACAATTTGAGAAATACATTAAATTCAAAAATAAAAAATATTAAATTAGATACAACATCTTCCTCTCCTATTTCTAATGTTAACAGTATTTCTAAAGAAGAAATTAAACCTGGAAAAGAAGTATTTGTTAGCATTTTTAATCAAAATGGTATAATAGTTTCAAACATTTCTAAAAATAATGAAGTGCAAGTACAAATTGGTAGTATGAAGATAAATGTAAATGTAGATATATTACAAAATTCTAAAACAAAAAATACTTTTAATACATCTAACTCTTCACATATATCTAAAAGCAAAAATATTAATCCCGAACTAAATGTGATTGGTATGAATGTAGAAGAAGCAACTTTTGTTATTGATAAATTTTTAGATGATTGTTCTTTGGCAAGATTGGAAACTGTTAGAATTATTCATGGAAAAGGTACAGGCAAATTAAAAGATGGTATTCATAAATTCCTAAAAAATAATGCACATGTTAAATCCTTTAGATTAGGTACATTTGGTGAAGGTGAAATGGGCGTAACTGTTGTAACTCTAAAATAGAGAACAAATCGGAAAGCCTTAATATTTCTACTAATTTTATTCTTCCTCTTTGGCTTTCCGTAAATTTGTTCTGCGCCAAATTTTTGAAAAAAATTTGTGTGCAACTGTTGGAGCAAAGCGACTTTTATACAATAGGAAAGTATCACTTTCCTATTGTATAACAATACAGGAAAAAGCAATCTAAAACTAATTGTCTTAGATTGCTTTTTTAATGTATAGAAATCTTTTCTTATTTCTTTTTATTTTTATCTTTATTTGTTTCTAAACTTTTTTTAGATAGATTTTTTTCAAATCTATTTGTTAATCCAAATAATGTTAATAAATATACGAATATTACCATTGGAATTGTTAGTCTACCAATTGGTATTCTAGTAATTGCAATAATACTAAATAATAATATTTGTGTTAACAGCATAATACCAATGCTTTTTAGAATTACTTTAGCTGTACTTAATTTATAATAACGAATTCCTAGATATATTAATACTATAATAAATGCAATTGCAAATGGTGCAATATATGGTTTTATAATATCTCTTCCTCTTGTATGTGCTATATCTTCTATTTCTATGTCATCAGCTGTTAATTCTGATTCATATTTTTCATTGATTTTTGTTACTAAATCACTTTTTTGTTCATCTGATATAGATGTACTTGTAATAGAAACTGAATCTTCAAAAACTTCTACTTTTTGTATCATTACTTTTTGGTTTCCAAACACCTCATCTGTTATTTCCCTGATATCAGATATTTCAAATTCTGTTTTAACATATAACTCTACTCTTTGTGTATCTTGATATTTTAAATCAAAGTTAAATCCTTTTATAGCAATCATTACAATTCCTGCTATAATTACAATTGCAATCAAGATAATTTTTAATTGTTTGCTTTTTATGAATTGTTTCATCTGTATATACCTCCTATTTTTCTGCTTTTACTTTTAGCATAGTTGCTGTAATCACATAATTATATAATGCAATTAAAGCGATTCCCCAGAACATAACCATTCCAAAACTGCTAATTGTTGTCCAACTTACAAAACAAAATGCAATAGCAGATATGCAAATCGGTATTAGTTTAATAAAGAAATCTTTGTAATTTTCTTTCATTTGTTCTATTATTGTTGCTAACTTTTTATTGTTTTCACTCTTCTTAATATTTGATAATAGTTTAGTGATAAAGATATAATTTAATATAATAATTACAATTATTCCTACAATTCCTTGGATAGATAAACTTACATTTGTATATCTAATAACTAATAAAAATGTAGCTATTAATCCTATAAAAGAAATTGATGATAATAAACCATTAACTCTATATAAAATTATCCATACAATTAATCCAATTAAAAGAATTATTCCAACAGCTAATGCTAAATATTCAATTTGTGTACTTGTTATATCAGATAAAATATATTCATTTGTTGCTATTTCATATTCTATTGGTAAATTTCCTGAATCTAGAACAACAGCTATTGCAGAAGCTTCTGATAAATTATCTTGTAATGTATCTGAATCTGTTGTAGCACTTCCAATAGATAATTGTAATTTTCCATTTTCTATTGGATCTTCAAAACTAGATGTCATAATTTCTTCATCATCAATTTTTAATGTAATTTCCTTAGTTGTTGCTTCTTCTGTGTCTGTGCTTTCCTCTGTATCTGTTGTCTCTTCATCTGTTGTTTCTTCTGTATCTGTGCTTTCCTCTGTATCTGTTGTCTCTTCATCTGTTGTTTCTTCTGTATCTGTGCTTTCCTCTTCATCCGTTGTTTCTTCATCTGTTTCACTTGTGTCTTCATCAACTTCTACATATGTATTACTAATGTTTTCTAATTTTTCTGCACCTTCTTTATTAAATTCAATATTCAAATAAACTACTGTTCCTGATGTAGAATCTGTTCCATACATAACACTTGCTAGTTTAATATCACTATTATCCATTAATACTTCTTCTGTATCTGCATCAATAATTTCAAATTTACCAACTGTATTAATATTACTTACTAAACTATCTGTTAAATCATTTTCTGGTATTTGAATTAAAATATCTCCTGTTTCATTATCAACTGATATTTCATATTCTCCTACTCCTTGAGCTTCTAACCTTTCTGCAATAATTTCCTTTGTTTTTTCGTAATTTTCTACTGTTAGAACATCTTCACTATTTGTATATACTGTTTCTTTTGTATACCCGTTTTCTTCTAATTCTTCATCTGTCATATCTTCGTCTGTTTCTACTTCATTTCCATCAGCATCCTTAATAACTTCTGTACTTTCTGTATCAACAGTTAGCCTTATATATCTAGCACCATCTAAATCCATATCTAAAGCATATTCTTTTACTTGGTTTTCCATTCTATTTTGTACTTGTGTATATACTCCAAAAAATGAAACCATTGCTATTAAAATAATGAATACAATCATTGTGATTATTTTTATTTTTTTCATTGTCCTCTTTCCTTTCTTTACTTATTTTTATAAATTTGTATGCTAAATACTAATTTAAATTTGTCATACACTTTTTACTATTATTATAACAATTTTGTATCATTTATAATCAATTCAAACCAGATTTTCAAATATTTTGCTGCATATTTACTCATCATAGTCCTGTCCATAAATATTTCAAAGTAATCTAAAACTGGACATAATTTTGTATCTATTTTTAAATTCAATATAATTTTTTTCTCTTTACTATCTAATTCTAAATTGGCATTTGTTACAGCATAATTTACTCTGTCATGAATATCAAATGTTGATAAATTTTTATTTGTTACTCTATCTCTATGTACATCCGATTTATCCGCTAATATTAATGCTGCTGATATATCACTAATAGCAGTTCCTGTATTTTCATCATGATTTCCTATTGCCATCATGATTTCTGTTCGCTCTGATACTGGCATCCCCATATCTTTTAAAATATTATATGCCATAATTGCTCCACTATGGGCATGGTCTACTCTGTTAACACAATTGCCAATGTCGTGTAAATATCCTGCAATTTTTACCAGTTCTATTGTTCTTTCTGGATATCCTAATTTTGTTAGAATATCTCCTGCTCGTTTTGAAACGATAGAAATATGTCTATGGCTATGTTCTGTGTAACCGAAGACTATCTAATTGCTTTTGTGCACCTTGTATTAAGGCTTCGACCTCTTCATTGTTTTTTACATCTTCTAAAGTAATCATTCATATCCTCCTCACTTTTAAGTCCTTTTAGATTTTATATTAAATTAGAAAAAATATCAACTGTTTTTCATAATTATCATCAAAAAAGTATCTAACAATATTATGCAATCTTAAAAGAATGTCCTGAATAGAACACCCTCTACTACAAGTTCCTTCTATTTATATATCCAAATTGCGTCTATTGTCATTGTTTCAGAAGTGTCTGTCATTTTTATTGTTACATTTTTTTGTTTATTACATTTTTATCTATTTTAATGATACTTTTTATATTTAAACAGTAGCCCTATATATGATAAAATTTTGCAAAAAATATCCATTTTTTTATTTACAAATTCATTCAACTAATATAAAATAAGTTTATGAAAATTTTATTTTTTATAATAAAAAACTAAAAATTGGTAACAATAAGAAAAAATTTTGGAGGTAACAAATGAAAAATTCAAATGAATTAAATTACAAAGATTTAAAATATACTTGTAATCCTAGTATGTTTAAATTTGAAACTACAGAAGAATTAGATTCTATACAAGACGGAATTGGACAAGATAGAGGAATCAAAGCATTAGAATTTGGTATTCAAGTAAATGTGAAAGGATATAACTTATACTTAGAAGGTCCTAGTGGTGTAGGAAAAACTATGTATACCAAAAACTATTTAGAAAAAATCGCCAAAAAGAAAAAAGTTCCTTCAGATTGGTGTTATATATACAATTTTGATAATCCAAATGAACCAATTGCTATTGAATTACCTGCTGGTCAAGGTAAAGAATTCCAAGAGGCAATGGATGGATTTATAAAAGAAATTAAAAAAGATATTAGAAAAACATTTAATGCAGAAGATTTTGAAAAAGAAAAAGCACTAATCAAACAAGAATACGAAACCAAACGAACTGCTTTATTAGAAAAATTAAACACAACTGCATCAAAGTATAATTTTGCAGTAAAATCTGTACAAAATGGAATTTATATGACACCTATTGTAGATGGTAAACCAATTGATGAAGATGAATATGATAAATTAGAAGATTCTATAAAAGAAACATATGAGCAAAATTCTTTAATTGTACAAGAAGAAATTATGCATGTTATTGGACAAATTAAAGAAATTGAGCGTCAATCTGACAAAAAGATATCAGAATGGCAATCTAATGTTGCACTTTTAACAGTTAATGTGCATATTAATTATTTGAAATCCAAATATAAACGTAATAAAAAAATTAATAAATTTTTAACAGATGTTAAAAAAGATGTTTTAAAAAATATTTCTACTTTTTTAGAAGATGATACACATCCAAATAGTTTAGGAAATCAACAAAATCCTGTTATGAAAAAGCCAGATCCTACTTTAAATTATAGAGTTAATTTGTTTGTTGATAATTCCACACGAGATGGTGCACCTGTTATTATGGATACCAATTATTCATATCATAATATTTTTGGTTCTTTGGAATATGAAAACTATTATGGCTCTTTAAAAACAGATCATACTATGTTAAAAGCAGGTTTAATGCAAAAAGCAAATGGTGGTTATATTATATTCCAAGCAAAAGATATACTTTCTAATAATATGTGTTACGAAGCTTTAAAAAAAGCTTTAAGAGTTAAAAATATAGGAATTGAAAATACAGCAGACCAACGTTCTTCTATGGTTTTAGTTTCCTTAAAACCTGAACCAATTCCTTTAAATTTAAAAGTAATATTAATAGGAAATGCTAATATATATCAAACCTTATTATCTATGGATTCTGATTTTAGAAAATTATTTAAAATTAAAGTTGAATTCGAAGATGATGCGCCAATAACAGAAGAAAATGTAAATAAATTAGCTAGAATCGTTCATGGATTTTGCGATTATGAAGAATTGCCACATCTAGATAAAAGTGCTATGGCAAAATTGGTAGAATATGCTTCAAAGCTTGCAGGTAGCCATAATAAAATTTCTACAAGATTTGATGATTTAACACAAGTCGTAGGAGAATCTGCCACATGGGCTAAAATTTCAAAGTCAAAAGTAGTTACAGATAAATTTGTTAAAAAAGCTTTAGATGAAAGAATAAATCGTGTAAAAAAATATGATACTAAATATTTAGAAATGATAAGAGAAAACTCATTATTAATTAATACCTCCGGTTTTGAAGTTGGAACTCTAAACGGTTTAACTATTATGAATATCGGTGACTATAGTTTTGGCAAACCTGCTAAAATAACGGTTAATACTTACACCGGTAAAAATGGAGTTGTCAATATAGAAAGAGAAGTTGAAATTTCTGGTCCTTCTCATTCTAAAGGTGTATTAATTCTTACAGGATATTTAGGAGAAATGTTTGCACAAGATATTCCTTTATGTTTAACTGCTAGTATTTGTTTTGAACAATTATATAATGGAGTAGATGGAGATAGTGCTTCAAGTACAGAACTATATGGTTTACTTTCTAGTCTTTCAGGTATACCTATCAACCAATCAATTGCTGTTACTGGTTCTGTTAATCAAAAAGGACAAATTCAACCAATTGGTGGTGTTAATGAAAAAATTGAGGGATTTTACCAAATATGTAAAATGCGTGGTTTAACAGGCGAACATGGTGTAATGATTCCTATACAAAATGTTGATAATTTGCAACTATCTGATGAGATTATTGAAGCTGTTAAAAATAAACTATTCCATATTTATGCTATATCTACAATTGAAGAAGGAATTGAAATATTAACTGGCGTTCCTGCTGGTAAAAAAGATAAAAATGGTAAATTTCCTTCTGGTACGATCAATGATTTAGTTTATAAAAAACTACAATCTTATGCCAAAATTGATTCTTCAAATTAAAAATTAGAGGGTGTCCTAAATTAAACTGTTACTAAAAAGTGGACAGTTCAAATATAGGCCCCTCTTTTTTAAAATATGTTTTGTAAGTTAAATGCATATTTATCTTCAATATGATTCAAAATATAAATTCCTTCATTTATTTCTTTTATAGCATTATTATATTCTTTCAAACTTATATATGTTTTTATATTTTCTAAATTTATAGAGAATTTTTCCAATTCATCATGTTCAATGTAATAAGCTAATTTTGAAAACATTTCATGCCATTTATCGCTAATTTCATCTTCTTTTTTTGAAATTTCATCTTCATCTTGTTCATATATTTTTTCTTTTAAAACTTCTAAATTTTCATTAATACTTTCTACTGAGTTTTTACTATACCCCTGTGTAATTCCATTACCTAAAAATATGCAAATTACAATGATTACACAAATAAAAAATTCTTTTACCATTTTTGTTCTTTTCCTTCCTTTTTTTGACAAAAAATTTGATTTTTTCCATCAATTGTTACAATTAATGCTTCTTCAGGTTTTATTTTAAAAGGAACTAATTGCTTTTCTAACCATTTATAATCTTTTCCTAGTTTTTCTAAATTTTCTGTATTTACTTTTCCGTCAATTACTAAGTCATATGGTATTCCTTCATATTTTGGTTTTATCTGAAGGTCTTCTAGTGTTGTTCCCCTTTTTTCTGGCTTTTGGATAACTGTTACTTCTCCACTAGTTTCTAATATTGCATATTCTACATCTCCTAAGTTAAAAATATTATTTCGTCTCAATCTTTCTTGTAACTCATTTATAGTAAATCTCTCTTTTTTTAATACTTTCTCATCAATCTTTCCTCTATAAATTAAAATACTTGGTTTTCCACAAATGATTTTTCTTAATCGGATGCTTTTTATATTTACAACAGAAATTACTAAATGCATTAATAACAATCCTAAAATTGGTACAATTCCATTAAATATAGGTATTCCTATTTCTGTCATGGGAATAGATGCCAAATCTGCAATCATAATGGAAATGGCTAACTCAAATGGTTGCATTTGACTAATTTCTCTTTTTCCCATTAATCTCATAACAATTAATACAATAATATATAAAACAATTGATCTGAAAAAAGTTATTAACATATAAACACCTTCATTTTTTCTTTAATATTCTTATTTTTTGCAGTTTTAAATACTTTTATACTTGATTTGAATAATTATTTTTTTTTTGCAAATACTATTTTTGAACCTAAAAAAATGCACTATGAAATATAAATACTAAGGAGGTTATCTATATGTCAGAAACAAGGGAAACAAATACTAGAACAGGAACATCTACTGTTTGGCAAATAGTGGGCAGATTAATAACTGCAGCCATTGTATTAGCTATTACAGCTTTTTTTACACCTAGTTTTAGTATTAATAATTTTGCAACACTTGTTGTAGCCGCAGTTGTATTAACCATCATTGATTATTTAATTGTTAAATTCACAGGCTTGCATGCTAGTCCTTTTGGAAAAGGGTTTATAGGTTTTGCATTAGCAGCCATTACATTGTATGTTGTACAATTTTTCGTTGCTGGTTATACTATTTCGTGGATGGCCGCAATTATAGGTGCTTTAATTTATGGTGTTGTTGATTATTTCCTTCCTGGAAATCAATCTATGTAATTGAGCTATAATTTTTCAAAAAAGTGCAAAGATTTGTCAATGTGAAAATCACATAGCAATTTTTCTTGTTCAGTAAAAAAGAAAGAACATTAGATAATGTCCTTTCTTTTTTACTAATATGTTTTTATATTAAATTTTTCTATTCTGCTTTAGCAAATATAATTAATCTCATACTACTATCATCTGTACAAGTTGATAATGTAATTTCTGGAACACCATCTGTATCTCTAGAATAGAAACTTGCATCTTCTGGTGTTGTTTCAAATTTATCATAAATTGTATAAGTTAATCTATTTTTTGAATTGTCTGTTACATATATTACATCACCAACACTTAATTTTTTATTATTAGAGAAAAATAATCCATTTCTATAATTGTGACCTACAATAACTGAATTTCCTACTTGATTAATTCCAGCCCCATATAAAAATGCTACTGATGTATCAAGTGAACTTGTTGTTACTTTTTCTAATATTGGATAACTAATATCAATGGCTGGTATTTCAATTGTTCCAACTACATTAAATCCTTTATATGTAGGCATTGAGTCTCCAGAAGTGCTAGATACTGTATTTGTTCTATTAATACTATCAATTGGGTTTGTTGCTGTTGAATCATCATCTGTATCATCATCATCATCATCATCCACATCACTTGTATAATTTTCGACAAATGCAAGTGCATCACTTTCCAAAAAGTATTTTTTGTACCAATCATATCCAAAGAATGCTAATAACCCTAATATTGCAACAATAACAATTACCAATATAACTGTCAATACTTTACTATATTTACTCTCAAACATATCTTTTACCTCCGTAAAATACTAAAATTCTCACTACATATATTATAGCACAAAAATCAAGAAAAGTATAGAGTTTTTTATTAAAATGATAAAATTGGTACACAACATACTTATTTTACATATCTGTTTAAAGGTTTTACTCTGTAGTTTAATTCCCCCATCTCTTCTGTTGGAATATACCCTGACTGTGCATTAATAACATCTGGTATTCTGTTTACAATAGAAGCACATGTTAATTCTACAGTAGATGGTCTATTTATTATTAATGTTGTATCTGGTTCACCTTCTATTGTCCATTCGTTTTTATCAAAATCTTCTTTAGAATATACTTTTCCTATACACTGCGTTTCTAATATGATACCTTCTTCTGTTTCAGTTGTAACAACTGCACTCATTCCTGTTGCTGTTCCTGCTTCTATTGTCATACCTAATGTTGAAGATTCTATATCTTCTGTATATGTTTGTGGTATTGTTTTTTGTGTTTGCGATTTTACTGTTAATCCTAATTTTTTACACAACCAACCATTTACATTCCACATATATGAAGGCAAATATTCACCTTTATTAATAACTGCTTGTCTTTCTTCATCTGAAATTCTATCTAAAGATGCAATCTGTTTATCAAATTTTTCTAATGTTAAACCTGTTCCATGTGCTTTTGCTAATGCAATTCCATAATCTTCTACATTATAGCTTGAACTCCCTTTAATTTTCGTAATTTTATGTGTTGAACCTGCTATACTAGAAATTAATTGTCCCCAATAAATATCTTGGTATCCACTTCCTGTTATAGTACAATTTGTACTTTTAGCCATTTCATCTAATTTTTGTGTTATACTTGGATTAGAATTTTCTGGAAAAAATGCTTCTTCGCAAGTTGTTATTGCATTAATTCCATATTTTGCACATAACATTAGTGCATCTTCTACATCTGCAATTAGACTCATAGTAGTTACAATGGCTATATCTGGCTTTACTTCTTTGATTAAATTTTCTGCTTCTTCTAATGATACTACCTTTATATTTTTATTTTCACACCCCATTATTTCTCCAATATCTTTACCTATTATGTCTGGATTAATATCAAGTGCACCTACTATTTCTGCACCTTTTTCATATACATATCTCATTGTATATACACTCATTTTTCCTGTACCATATTGTAATACTTT
>CAYVCM010000022.1:0-20361 GCA_964449925.1 uncultured Clostridium sp. | reverse complement strand
AAATATAATAATAATATGTATAATTATTACTTTCATCTCCTAATACAATACCAGTTATTGTAATTTCTATTGTTCCCGAAGCATCTGTACTTCCTGAAGTATAATACAATTCTGTATCTGTAATTTCTGCGTTTGCATTTGAAAAATCAGATAAAATTGGTTCTGCTGATTCTTCTGTACCTTCTTGGTCTGTACTTTCCTCTTCTGATTCTGTGTCTTCTTCATCATCTGAATTTGATGTATCTTCTTCATCATCATCTGGATTTGTAGTATCTTCTGTGTCATCTGGATTTGTAGTTTCATCTTCTGAATCTGTATCATCTTGGTCTGTTGTTTCTTCTTCATTATAAGTCGTATATGCTTTTATACATAAATTTCCTTCTATATTTTCTGTTGCTCCAATATCATCCCAATCATTATTTTCTAATCTTTCTTCATTTGTATAAAAACTTTCTCCCGCATTTACTTCTGCTTCTTGCCATGCTGTATTATTTACTTGGGCTTCTAATGCAATATATCTAGTTTCTTCTTCATCTTCTACTTCTACTACAACTACAAATGCATCACCAGTCAATTCTATTGGCTCTGCAAATTCAATCACATGGTAACCTGCTTCAAAACTAACACTGTCACCTTCTGCTAATGTTACTTCTTGTAAATCTTCTTTTGCTTTACTATCACTATTTGGATTTACATATACTTTACATGTATATCCTTGAAATGTATAAATACTAATTTTATCTAATGTCTCTTGTTGACTAGAATCTCTTGTAAATACATTTGCCAGATAGATATTTCCAGAATCAAGAACAGATACCATTCCACTTGCACCTAACATATCATTTTGGTATACAGAATCATAATCTTTAGAATTCGTAGCTTTTTCTATTCCCCTTAAGAATTGATAAATATTACAATCTTCATAAGAAACATACATATATCCACTATCTCCTAATTCAAGTACAAGTTCATCATTTGATATAGATACTTTGGCCTCACCATAAATATTTTGATAATATTCTAAAACCTCACCATCTTTAACATCATCAACTGAAGTCCATTCACTATTTACTTGCTTACTATAAAGATATTCTTTTAAATCACTTAAGCTTTCTGAAATTGATTCTCCCCAAGAATTTTTTATAATCCAAGCACCATTTTCTGATGGTCTTTGATTTTCATTAAATTTGCTTACATCATAATCATCGTCCCAACCTATAATAATAACTGTATGATCCATGTCTTCATCTGTGCAATAAATTGCACCTGTTTCATTATTATAGCAATCTTCTTGTAAATCCACACCATGCACACCTGCATATAAACCACCATAATTCATAATGTGTTCTTTCATACTATCCATTATTTGTTCTCTTTCATCTGCTTCTAATACTGGAAATTCAACTGTGTCATATAATGTTGTTACAACTTCTTTATCTTGGATTTCTGAAATGTCAATGTATTCTTCTGTATCTTCAAATGGCATATCACTTTCATTAATCGCTCCTTGTCCATTTGTTAAATATTGACTGGCTATATAGAAATTACCTCCACTGCTTATGCTTCTTGCAAATCCATATTCATTTTCTTCATCATTTAGAAATGCTCTTTTTGTTGTTGTATAATACATATGTCTTTCTGAAAAATTATATGTTGTAGTTTTATTTCCAAGTATATAATCTCTAATTGCTAAATTAGATTCTAATACACCTATTGTTGTGAATGCCCAACAAGCATTTGTACTTGCTTGATTTTTTATTGTTACATTTTCCGGAATTATATCTCTTAAATCATAACTATCAGAAACACTAGCTGTTAATAATCGTTGAAGTTTAAATACATTTGTTAATTCATTTAAATATGTTGTATTATCTTTTCTTACAATAACATCATATTTTCTTGGTTCTAATGTTTCACTTTTTTCTTCATCACTTAATTCTAACCAATTTTTGTATTCTTCTGTATATTCTTCTAGAGTATCACTTAACCCAGAGGATTTTGCTGCATATGTTTTACTAAAAGAACATATACCAATAATAACCAATAAAACAATTGTGATTACAACAATCTTAAAAATATTTTTTCTCATAGTGGATGTCTCCCCTCCATACTTTATCTATTATATATTATCATTAGATTACATTTTTTTCAATATTCTAAAAATATTCGAATGAAATTTAATTTTTTTGAAATTATTTTGTAATATGTTTGTAACATGAATGATTATTGTTTTTTGTTGAATAGACAACAATAAAAAAAAGCTATTCAATAATGAATAACTTTGTTTAACACTTCATTAAATTATGCTTTTTTTGCAATTTCTACGATTTCTGTAAATGCTTTTGGATCTGTAATTGCAATATCTGCTAACATTTTTCTGTTAAT
The DNA here is from genome assembly GCA_964449925.1 of uncultured Clostridium sp. Classification (GTDB taxonomy): domain Bacteria; phylum Bacillota; class Clostridia; order TANB77; family CAG-508; genus CAG-269. The sequence continues at coordinate 17,976 of CAYVCM010000022.1, read as the reverse complement.
TGTTACATTTGCTTTTTTTAGTCCTGCTATTAATCTACTATATGTAGTTCCATTCATTCTAGCTGCTGCATTTATTCTTGCAATCCATAATTTTCTAAAATTACTTTTTTTGTCTTTTCTTCCTACATAAGCATATGCTAATGATTTCATTACTGCTTGATTTGCATTTCTAAATCTATAGTGTTTTGCTCCATAATATCCTTTAGCTTGTTTTAATACTTTTTTATGTCTAGCTCTTGTTGTTCTTGCTGTTTTTACTCTTGCCATATATATCACCTTCCTTTTTTCTATTTGACAGGGGACTTTTTTTGTATGATAAATTCTTTAAGGATAAAAATATCCCTCCCCTTGTAAATCTTGATTTTAATTACCGTATGGTAATAATTTTTTGATTGTTTTCATACAAGTTTTGTCTGCATAAGCATTTTGAATTTTTCCTGATTTTTTTTGTCTTTTAGTTTTGTTTGCTAATAAGTGTCTTCTATTTGATTTTGTTCTTTTTACTTTTCCTGTTGCTGTTAAAGAATATCTTTTCTTTGCAGCTTTATTTGTTTTTAATTTTGGCATAATATGATTCTCCTTCCTATTTTATTTTTCAGTCTTTTTTGCAAGAATGGTAAACATATTTCTTCCTTCAAGTTTTGGTGGCTTTTCTACAACTGCTATATCGCTCATATCTTCTATGAATTTATTTAATACGATTTCACCAGCTTTAGAATTGTTTAATTCCCTACCTCTAAATCTAACTGTTATTTTTACTTTGTTTCCATCTTGTATAAATTTTTTTGCATTTTTTGCTTTAAAATTAAAATCATGTTCTTCAATGTTAGGCGTTACTCTAATTTCTTTGATTTCGAAACTTTTTTGTTTTTTCTTTGCTTCTTTTTCTTTTTTAGCTTGCTCAAATTTGTATTTTCCATAGTTCATGATTTTACAAACTGGTGGATTTGCATTTGGTGCTACTAATACTAAATCTAAATTCTTTTCTTCTGCTTTTTCTAAAGCTTCGTTTAAAGAAATAACACCTACTTTTTCTCCATTGTCTCCGATTAATTGAACTTCTTTTGCTCTAATTTGACCATTAATTGGTAATTCTTGTTTTATATAAAACACCTCCAGTAATAAGAAAATTGAACATTAACGAAATCAAAGATTTCGATGTCCACATGCACAAAATTGCTTCGTAATTATTGTGCATATCAAGGTAAATTAACCTTTTTGTATACGGAAAAATCTTAAGTAGAGTAAAGCCGATTTTTCCTATACAATAAAAAAATTTGACTTTTGTTACAAGTCAAATCCAATATAAAACTAGCATCTTTATAAATGCTAAATTTATTAAATTTCTAACCTTTTTCCTCATTTGGATAAGGTGAGAAGTTTGACTTCTTCTTGTAACGATAATTATCATATCATACTTATTTATTATTTGTCAAGCTTTTTTGAAAAATAATAGTGTAAAATGGTATTGCACCAATTGAAAAAGTAAATGCAATTATAAAGAAAAATAGTTGAAATAAGTCTTTCACATACTCTTAATATGTAAATTCATTGTCAATGGAAGAAATGTATAAAATGCTTATACTCCATAGCTAATCTTCTTTATCTACCATCTTAATTAGAAATATTTCTATTTTGACTTTTAAACAAATTCTTCCCATACCAAATTTGCTAAATCTAATCCTTTGTTAGTAAGTTTTATAAAATCTCCATCTATAATAAGCAATTTTTCTTCTACTAGTTTTTCTAATTCTTTTCTATATAGGAATATTGGATTATCCACATATTTTGTTTTAAATTCCAATATTGATATACCTTTTATTGTTCTTAGACCTAAAAGCATATATTCTTTTTTTCTATCTTCTAAATTTTGTATTTCTTCTATTTCATAAGCTTTTTTTATTGTTTCTTCTAGACTTGTTTTTTCTTTGATATTTGATAATTCTAAAATATGATTTACAGTTTGTTCATTTAATTTATTCATTCGAGTAATATATTGTTCTATTTCTGAAACATTTGTATATCTTATATTATTTAAATAAGAATGTGCTGATACACCTAATCCTATATATTCTTTTTGTTTCCAACAATTCCAATTATGTTTTGACTCATATCCTTCTTTTGCAAAATTAGAAATTTCATAATGTTTATATCCATTTAGTTCTAAAGTATTTTTTACATACCAATACATTTGCCTTTCTAATTCTTCATCTATTTCTTGTAATTGATTAGTCTCTATTTTTTTGGCTATTGGAGTTCCCTCTTCTATTATCAAAGAATATACACTAATATGTGTTGGTTTTAAATCTACTATTTGACTTAAACTTTCTTTTATATCTTCTATCCTTTGGTTTGGTAATCCTATCATTAAATCCACATTCATATTTTCAAAACCAACTTTTTTTGCCATATTATATGTTTCTAAAAATTGTTCAAAAGTATGGATTCTTCCAATTTCTTTCAAAATATCGTTATTTGTACTTTGCAATCCAATACTCAAACGATTTATGTTTATTTTTTTATAATCTTCTAACTTTTCTTGTGTTACCGTTCCTGGATTTACTTCAATTGTAATTTCTATATTTTCAAATTTTGTTTGATTATTTTTAAATTTTTCTTTTAATAAATTCATAATTTCCACAATATATTTACTCTCTATAAAAGAAGGTGTACCACCTCCTATATATATTGTAGTTATATTATATCTATTTAAAAAATCTTGATTTTGAAAATACATATTGATTTCTTTTTTTAGTGCTTCTATATAATTTTCTATTAAATTTTGTTTGTTAGAAAACGAAGCAAAATCACAGTAATCACATTTCTTTTTACAAAATGGTATATGTATGTATATTCCTAATTCTTTATTTTCCATTTGCTATCTCCACTATTTTTTTTAATCTATAATTTACACCTGATTTTCCTACTGGTTCTTTCAATAATTTACCTAATTCTACTAATGGCAATTCTGGGTTTTCTAATCTTAATATGGCTATTTCCTTTAGATTTTTATCTAATTTATTAAATCTACCATCTTCTTGTAGTTTTTTTATTGCTGAAATCTGTTCAACTGCGGCATTAATGGTTTTATTTAAATTAGCAGTTTCGCAATTAACAAGTCTATTAACCTTCCCTCTCATTTCCTTTTGAATTCTAATATCTTCAAATTTCATAACTGCCTTATTTGCTCCAATTAATGCCAACAAATTTGAAATCTCTTCTCCTTCTTTTATATATAGAGAGTATTTATTATTAGTAATTAGCTCTTTTGAATTTATATCAAAAGTTTGTAAAATATTTTTTAATACTTTTAGATTATGCTCATTTAATAGTGTAATCTCTAAATGATAAGAATTTTCTGGATTATTAACAGAACCTGCACCTAAAAAACTACCTCGTATTATGGCTCTTCGTTTATCACTTGATTTTTTATCTTGCTCTGCTTTTTGAATATCTTCTTTGATATATATCTGATTGTCTTTTATTTCTAAATATTCTATCAAGTCAATCTTTAATCCTTTTGTTATAATGTTAAATGTTTTTCCATTTACATCTATATCATGATTAATACCTAGATTGGACAATAGTTTTGAAAAGCGATTAATATTATAATCACTTTCAGTAGAAAATCGGATATTTTTTCCTTTTATTATATCTGTATTTCCAGATATACAATAACCTATCAATTCAAACTTTACAATTTCTTTATTTGTTAAATTGTTATTTTTGTTTAACTCTTGTTTAATATCTGATGAAAAAGACATACTCTCCTCCTTCAATCCTTTGGAAACATTCCAAAATGGATAATTTTTTTCCAAAAGTTAGACTTCATCCTAGTTTTGAAACAATTACTCTATCATTATCATATAAGTCTTTTTTACAATATATCTTAGTATATTGTTCTTTGTCTTTTATTATTTTCATAACCTCTTCTTTTTGATCATATCCTATTTCTAGACAGATATATCCACCATATTTTAAATATTCATAAGCTTCATCTACAATTTTTCTATAAAAATCTAAGCCATCTTCTCCACCATCTAATGCAATTGTTGGCTCTTTTCTTACCTCTCTGTCTAAATTTTTTAACTCTTCTTTTCGAATATATGGTGGATTAGAAACAATTATATCATATTTTTCTTGTCCTAAATCTTGAAAAAGATTTGATTCTACAAATGTAATTTTTTCTTGCACATGATTATTTTTAGCATTTGCAATGGCAATATCTAATGCTTTTCCACTAATATCTAAAGCTGTTAATTCTACATTTTCTAAATATTTTGCTAAAGATATCGCAATTGCTCCACTACCTGTGCATAAATCTAATATTTTTTTCGCTCGTATCTTTTTGGCTATTTTCATAACTTCTTCAACTAATACTTCTGTATCTTGTCTTGGTATTAATACATTTTCATCTACATAAAAATCTAGTTTCATAAATTCTTTATTATGTGTAATATGTTCAATTGGTTCTCCTTGCCTTAATAATTCTATATATTTTAGATATTCTCTTTCTTGCTTTTTTGTTAATTCTTGGTTATCATATACAATTAAATATTGTCTTGGCTTTTTTAATACATATTGTAATAATAATCTTGCTTTCATTTTTGGTGTGGATATTTTTTCTAGTTTTAATATTGCTACACCTTTTATTATTGCATGTTGAATTGTCATATGATCACCTTCTTTTTTTGTTTATTGTATACTATTTACTTTAAAAAATCAATTGTCTCACTGGGGACGTTTCTTTTTGAGACATTTTTTAAGGTTGGGGACGGAGCAAATCGTTCAAGAATTAATCAAAAGGGGCAGACCTACCATTCATTAGTCATGTTCGTATCCCTAGCAGGTTATGTATTATATAAAAAATGAAACAATTTTGCGTATCTAAATTTGAGTATAGAAATTGTTAAAGAAAAAAGTGAGGAATGCTCATTTTGCTAATGCTTTATAGCAACAATGAGAGAGGCGCACTTTTTTCTTGTACAATTTCTACGAAAATTTGGCTTATACAAAATTGTGTAATGACTTTATATAATACATAACCTGCTAGGGATACGAACATGACTAATGAATGGTAGGTCTGCCCCTTTTGATTAATTCTTGAACGATTTGCTCCGTCCCCAACCTTAAAAAATGTCTCAAAAAGAAACGTCCCCAGTGAGACAATTGATTCGCTCTAATGTTTCACTATCCATTTTATTTCTACTTTAAACAAGTCTCCATCTATTGCAATATTAAATTTTCCACCTTGCAATTCTGTTAAACTCTCTGCAATTGAAAGTCCTAGTCCACTACCTTCTGTATATCTAGATTTATCTCCTCTTACAAATCTTTGCATTAATTCATCAGCACTTATATTTAATTTGTCCTTTGATATATTTTTAAATTCTAAATAAACCTCTTCTTTTTTATTTTCCAATTTTATATATACCCTAGAACCTTCTAATGCATATTTTGAAATATTACTAAATACATTTTCTATAACTCTATACAAATATCGATTATCTGCTTTAATTAATACATTTTCATTTGGTAAATCTATATCTAGTTTTAAGTTCTTCTTTTCCAATCTCTCTTCAAATTCTCCAATTGTTTGATTTAATAATTCTTTTAGATTTATTGTTTCCATATTTAATTTTACATTTCCTGAAGATACTTTTGAAGCCTCTACTAAATCTTCTATTAATTTTTTTAATCTTTGTGATTTTTTATCTAGTACAGCAATATATTGTTCTATTTGTGCATTATTAATATCTTCTTTTTTTAGTAAGTCAACATAGTTTATAATTGATGTTAATGGTGTTTTTATATCATGTGATACATTTGTAATCAATTCTGTTTTTAATCTTTCAGATTTTAAGCTTTGTTCAATAGCATTCGTAAATCCACCTGCAATATCATTTATATATTTTGCCATTATTTTTAATGTTCCTTCTAATTCTTCTTCATTTAGTTTTACATTTGGATTTCCTTCATATATATTTTTTAGTGCTTCATTTATTTTTCTTACTTTTTCATTGTATTTTATTAATTTATAATATATCCATATCCAAAAAACAATTAACAGAATAAGTCCTAGTGTACTTTTAGAAAGACCTATTAATGCAGCACTTATAACAACAAATCCCCAATATAAAATAGTAATTTTTCGATTTGTATTTTCTTTATCTGTTACTCTTTTAAAAAGTTTTCCAATTATATTTTTTAGCCATCTACACATTTTATAAATAAAAAATGAACGAATAAATTGTTTTGCTTTTAGTCTTCTAACTGTTGTACCAGCCCATATTGCAAAACTTACATAAGCAATTATATAGCATAATATAATAACAGACATTAGTATTCTTTGTGGTATTTGTGATTCTATACTTGCCATTACAAAACTCATCATCATACATATTATAAGCATAGCACCAATAGAAATCCATTCATATGAAATGTGATCAATGCTACCTAATTGAATATCTTCTTTTCCTTTTTCATGTCCTGTTGCACAAATCAAATATATAATCATAGCAATTATTAAAATAACAGATATTGGTATTAGGTATGCTGGTAAATTTTCATGATTTTCGAACATTTTATATACTAATTGTTGTATATATAATGTGTTTGAGTAGTGTAATGCATTTGCATCTATGTTAGAATAGATTTCATATCCTTCAAAGTTTTCTGTTGAATATAAAGATGAAGTTATATATTTTGTACTTTCTTGGTCAATTGTTTCAATATTTGTTGTTATCTTACCATCTTGATAACTCCAATTAGTTTCTTCTGTTTTTAAGTTATTGATTTCTTCTAAATAATTATCAGCTTGAATGTTTGTAAATAAATCTCCTGTTTCTGTATCAATAATTATATATTGTAAATATGTACTTAACATTGTAGTGTGATAATTTATAGTTTCATAATATACGGAATATTCATAATTATCATCATTTATTTTTATGTAACTGCCATATGATTCTTGTTGTATTTGCAGTTCTTCGGTTGTATCGATATCTACTGAGGATTCATCTTTATTGATTACTTTGACATTATTAATTTCTTCAATAGTATAAATTAATGTTAATAAATATTCTTTTCCAAATTCTTCTGTTTCTATATATTCTTCTGGTCCTTCTAATTCTCCATATTCAGAAGTAATTACTACATTCATTATACTTAAAATTAAGATAATTACCATTATTGGAATAAGTATATAAGATAAGGATTTCAACAATATAGATTCTTTTATGTTTTGCATTACATCACCCTCTTTTTTATTTTTATATTAATTTTTTCAATATTATGGAATATCTTCTACTTTGTATCCAATTCCCCATATAACTTTTAAATATTTAGGTTCCTTTGGATCGATTTCTATTTTTTCTCTTATATGTCTAATATGTACAGCAATTATATTTTCTGCTCCATAACTTTCTTCATTCCAGACATTTTCATAAATTTGTTCTATGGAATAGACTTTTCCTTTGTTTTTTAATAAAAATTTTAAAATGTTATATTCTGTTGCTGTTAATTTTATCTCTTTTCCATCTACTATAACTTGCTTTGTTTCATCATTTATTTCTAAACTACCCGTTTTTAATAGATTTTTGTTTGAATTATTTTCACTTTTATGATTTGTATCATTGAAATCTACATATCTTCTAATATTCGATTTTACTCTTGCAATTAATTCTAAAGGATTAAATGGTTTTGTTACATAGTCATCTGCACCTGTATTTAACCCTGAAATTTTGTCATAGTCTTCTGATTTTGCAGAAAGCATTATTACTGGGATAGTTCTATCCTTTCTAATTTCCTGCAATGTTTCAAGTCCATCTTTATTTGGCATCATAATATCTAGAATAATTAAATGGATTTCATTTTCTTTTAGCTTTTTTAAAGCTTCTTCTCCATCATATGCTTTTATAACATTATATCCTTCTTGTGATAAGTAAATTTCTATGGCATTTACGATTTCTTTATCATCATCTACTACTAGTATATTGTACATAATTTTTCCTTTCTTGAACTTTAGTAACACCTTATAAAAATTAACAAAGTTCATTCCATATTATTTAAAAATTTATATTTATTTCTATCTTCTAGCATATATACTATACCATATTTTTATTAATAATAAATAAAGGATTTATTAATTTTTTATTAATATTGGAGCAAAAAAAAAAGCCCCGCCTTAGCCGTCAGCTTTTTAATTTTTAAGGACCTGCTCCTAAAAACAGGTGGGTGCCTACCTAAATACTTATGGGCTTCTCACTATTATTGTGAGCATGCACGCCATATTTGAGAGATCAGCCCCTCTTAAAATTTGTTGGTTCTAAAAATTATGCTCTTACGTACTACGCAGGGATTTTTGTAATTCATATTAGATTATTTATATAATAACATACTAAAAATTGTTTTTCAAATGCATTTTTGTTTTTTAATAATATCCTTTTTGTCTTTATATTATATTATCTCATTTTTTCATTTATATTCTCATTTTCTTTCATTTTTTCTAGTTTGATTTTTGTTTATTTTTGTGCTAAAATAAATGTATATTTATGTGATTAGAAGGTTGCAAAACCTTCTTTTTTTGTCTTTTACATTACATATAACAATATACAGAAAAATTGTAAAATACTTCCTAATAAAATAAATAAATGAAAAACAGAATGCATCCATTTATGTTTTTTTCCTATCCCATATAAAATTGCTCCTATGGAATATGCTATTCCTCCTGCTAGTAATAAACTAAAACCTACAGTTCCTAACAATTGTGGTAAAAGATTTATTTTTATTACAATACACCATCCCATAACTAAATAGCATATCATAGAAAATTTTTTGTATTTTTTTATATCTATTGAATTTAATACAATTCCTAATACTGCCATTGCCCATATAATACCAAATATTGTCCAACCAGTTGCTGTACTATATTGTCTTAAAGTACATAAAGCAAATGGTGTATAAGAACCTGCAATTAATAAAAATATAGAACAATGATCTAGTACCTGAAATACACGCTTTGAATATAGTTTTGGACTTAGTCCGTGATAAATACTAGACATAGTATATAACACTATCATTGTAACACCATATATAGAACCACTGACAACACCATATCCATTACCATGAATTGCTGCAAATACAATACATAAAACAGTTGCTACTATACCTAGAGCAGCTCCCACAATATGTGATGTCATATTAAAAATTTCTTCTCCCTTTGTGTATTTAGGTAATACTCTATCTTTCAATTTTACTCTTGTCATATATTCTCTCCTAATTTTTGTTTTTGCCATTATATCATTTTTGCTAAAATAAGTAAAGCAATACCGCAACTAAAATTAACTACTTAATTTACAATATTATGTTACAATTCACAGCTAATATGCTAGCTAATTGGAGGTATATTATTTTAGATTGAATAAATGACGAATGTGATTGGAAAATGATTAGAAACTCTTAAATTTTTTTATGGAAAATGTTCGCGCTTGACGTGAAAGGGTGCCATAAAAAAATTTTAGAGGTTCTTGAAATTTGTATTGAGCCGAGGAATTTATGAAATCTAAAATAATATACCTCCAATTAGCTAGCATATTAGCTGTGAATTGTAACAATATTATAGTTCAATATCTCTATAAGTTGTTACCATTTTTGCTCCTTGTTTTATTAAATTATTTGTCCCAACAGAATTAATCACATCAATATTTCCTGGTACTACATACACATCTCTTCCTTGTTCTAAAGCAAAATCAACAGTTATTAATGTCCCACTTCTCTTTTTAGCTTCAACAACTATAATCCCTTTACTCATTCCACTAATAATTCGATTTCTTGCTGGAAAATTCATTTTTTCTGGTTCAACACCTAATGGATATTCTGTTATAATTGCCCCATTTTCATTTATGATTTTATCATATAAATATGCATTTTCTTTTGGATATACAACATTTAAGCCACTACCAATAACACCTATTGTATTTCCTTTTGCTTTTATAGCACCTATATGAGAATAACTGTCTATTCCTTTTGCTAGTCCACTTATAATATTAACACCTTTTTGTGCTAAATTATATGAAAAATATTGTGCTACTGTCTTTCCATATTCACTCGATTCTCTACAACCCACAATTCCAATTGCTATATTGTTTAATATTTTTGTATTTCCTTTTATATATAAAGATATTGGATAATCATATATATTTAATAGTTGCTTAGGATATTCTTTATCTTTTATTGTTAATAATTTAACATTTTCTTTTTTCATCCATTCTATATGTTTTTCAGTTTGCTCCTTAGTTTTTTTATTTATTATTTTATTCGCTAATGTTTCATCAAAACCTTTAAGTTTTAAAATTTCTTCTTTACTTAAATTATATATTTTTTCTGGTTTTTTATACTTATCTAATAATACTTGTTTTCTAATACTGCCTATCCCCTCTATTAATGATAACCATATCCAATATTTTTTACTTTCTAATTCTTCTATTTTTATACCTCCTTCATTTCTTATTCAACAAAAAAAGACACTTGAATTTAAGTGCCCCTTAATTTTTATATTTATATATTATTTTGATTTTTTGTTGCTTTTATAACATTATTCATAAGCATTGCTACTGTCATCGGTCCTACTCCCCCTGGGACTGGTGTAATATAGCTTGCTTTTTCCTTCACATTTTCGAACTCAACATCTCCTGTTATTTTTTTATCTTTATCTCTGTTAATTCCTACATCAATAACAACTGCTCCTTCTTTTACCATGTCTGCTGTTACATAATTTGGCTTTCCAATAGCTGCAACTAATATATCTGCATTTTTTGTTTTTTCTTTTAATTCTTTTGTTCTAGAATGGCATATTGTAACAGTTGCATGTTTATTTAAGCAACATGCCATAAGTGGTTTTCCTACAATATTACTTCTTCCTAAAATCACTAGATTTTTTCCTTCTAAATCTATTTGATATTCTTCAAACATTTTCATAATTCCAAATGGTGTACAAGATATAAATGTGTCTTGATTTAATAATAATTTTCCTACATTTGCTGGGTTAAATCCATCTACATCTTTTTCAGATGATATTTCTCTAAATGCTTCATCTATATCTAAATGCTTTGGTATTGGACTTTGTAATAATATTCCATTAACAGTTTTATCCTCATTTAGTTTATGAATTAAATCTATCAATTCTTTTTGTGTTATACTGTCATCCAATATATGTTCTTCATATTCTACTCCAATTTCATCACATGCTTTACTTTTGTTTCTAACATATACTTTTGAAGCTGGATCATTTCCTACCATGATAACAGCAAATTTAGGTATTATATTTTTTGCTTTTAATTGTTCACATTCTATTTTTAAATCACTTCTTACTTTTTTTGCTAATTTTTTTCCATCTATTATTATTGCCATTTTTGTCTCCTTTCTTTTTTCTTAACTGATTATATACTAGTAAATACTTTTTTGCAATATTAAATTAATGATGATTTTAGGGACGGAGCAAAAAATCATCGACGTAAAATATATTTTTCTATGAATTTGGCTACACCATCTTCATCATTAGAATATTCTGTTGTAAAATCTGCTTTTTGCTTTAATTCATAAACAGCATTACTCATTGAAATTTTTATACCACAAGACTCAAACATAGAAAAATCATTTATTTGATCTCCAAAACATGCCACATTTTCTTTTTTTATGTTTAAGTATTCCAATACCTTATTTATAGCTTTTCCTTTGTTATTAAATTTATTGGATATATCCATTTCAAAATATAATTCGTTAGAATTTATATCTGTGAACTCCCATAAATTTTTATTTTCTAAATTAGTATATTTTGTTTTAATCAATTCTTTTAATTTTTTTATTCCATCATAATTATTTGTATCAACAACTATTTGTGTTATATTATCTTCTATCTCACTCGCATTATGTATGATAGTTCCTTCTTTTTTTGCGTTTTTACTTTTTAATCTTTTTAGTTGTGAATTATATACTATATTTATATTATTTTTTTCCGCAAAATCCCATATTTCTATCAATTCTTTTAATTTTATTTTATCTTGATATATATTGGTGTTTGTTTCATAATTATAAACTAATGCTCCATTGTCTGAAATGACTATTGGATATGCATTTACAAATTTACTTTTATCAATCATATCTTTGCTTGCTCTTCCAGAACATAATATTATATATATTCCTTTTTGCATTGCGTTTTGAATAACTTTTCTAGTATATTCTGTTATCTCACTTTTATTGTTTAATAATGTTCCATCTAGGTCTATAAAAATTATTTTTATTTGTTCTAACATTTAAAAACCTCCTCTTTTATTTTTAGAATATTTGTCTACATGAAAAATTGCTATGCTATTTTTCGCATAATATTGTTTTTTATTGAATAGGAAAGGTATGTTTTTTTATTCAATAAAAAACGCTATTCTGTTACCTAAACGGATTTAACAGAATAGCTATTTGAAAAAAAGGGGATGTTTATGATTATTAATATACTATCTAAGTATGTATAGTTTTTGCAAAAAATGTGAATTATATGTGAATTGTTTTATATATTTAAAAGTAGTATTTTATATATTTTCTGTAAATCCTTTACTTACTTTTATTGGTTATTCATCATCAAATATCCCTATTTTATATTCAATATCTTCCATATTAGGAAACATTTCTTTTACTCTTTTTAGTGTTAACATTGTCATTTTGGGTTGTGGATTTTTAGGATTTTTAGATAATAGTTTTTGTGTGTAACAATTAGATGCTGTTTTAAACAGCAAGTAACGATTTCTTACATATGTATAATAAATTTGGTAACCATTATTTAAATCTTCCCACATCATTTCAAATGTATATTCTTCTTTCATCATTTTCCTCCATACTAAATTATTCATATAATGTATAAATTTTAATAAAATAACAATTTCTATACCCTGTATAAGATATTATTTTTTCAGCATAAACATTTGTAAACTGTGAAGGCTGTACGCCAACAGATGATTCAGAAGAGTTTGAGGTATTTTCTTCTTCAACATTTTCCTCTACAATATTTTCTTCTTCACTAATTTCATGATAATGTCCTGAAATTGAATATACTGGAACAAATAATAATACTATAATGTATAATATAATTGTTGAAAATTTTAAAATTTTATTTTTTGACAATTTTTTATTAAAAAATATAATTATCACACTAAATAAAATTATAAATAAACAACCTATGGTAGCATAATTAAATTCTCCTTCTATTATTTCATATATGTGCCCAAAAATAAAAATTATGGATATATAAATTAAATGAAGTATAACAACAATTTTTATAATATTATTTTTTATTAATGATCCAAATTTTTTCTTATTTTTTACACATATACCTACTCCAATTAATATTATAATTAAAAATGCAATTAGTACAAAAAACATTTTTATCTCCCCCTATTTTATCATATTTATAAATTCATTTTCTGTGATAACTGTTACTCCAAGGTTTTGTGCTTTTGTTAGTTTACTTCCTGCTTCTTCTCCTGCTAATACATAATCTGTTTTTTTAGATACTGTTCCTGATGTTTTTCCTCCATATCTTTCTATTATTTCAGATGCTTCATTTCTTGTAAATTTCTCTAAAGTTCCTGTTAAGACAAATGTTTTTCCTTCAAATCGATTGTCTGTACTTTCCTCTTCTAATGAATTCATATTAACACCTGCTATTTTCAATTTGTTAATTAAATCTATGGTTTGGTCTTCTAAGAAAAATTCTCTAATACTATTTGCTACAATTGGTCCAATATCATCTATCATACTTAGTTCTTCAAAACTTGCATTCATTAGATTTTCCATTGTTTTGTATTTTTTTGCTAACATTCTAGAAGCTTTTACACCAACATGACGAATTCCTAAAGCTGTTATTAGTTTCGATAAATCGTTTTGCTTACTTTTTTCTATGGCATCTACTAAGTTTTGTGCAAATTTTTTTCCGTTTTTCTTTAAAGAAGCAATATCTTCAAATTTTAGTGTATAAATATCTGCTATATTTTTTATAAGTTCTTTATCTAATAATTGTTGAATAATATTTTCTCCAAGTCCTGAAATATCCATTGCTTCTCTTGAAACAAAATGCACTAAATTTCTAAATAATTTTGCTGGACATTCAATTCCTGTGCATCTTACTGCTGATTCTCCTTCTTCTCTTACAGTAGGTGCTCCACAAACAGGACATACTTTTGGCATTTCAAAGTCTTTTTCATTTCCTGTTCTTTTCTTTTTTACTACTTCTACAATTTCTGGGATGACATCTCCTGCTTTTTGTATGACAACTGTATCTCCAATTTTTAAGTCTTTTTCTTTTATAAAGTCTTCGTTGTGCAAGGTTGTTTTTGAAATAGTTGAACCTGCTACTTTTACTGGTTCTAATATTGCCATTGGTGTAATGACTCCTGTTCTTCCTACTTGACATATAATGTCTTTTAAAAGTGTCTCTTTTTTCTCTGGTGGATATTTATATGCTACTGCCCATCTTGGAACTTTTACAGTTGAGCCTAATATTTCTCTAAAATGTAAATTATCTACTTTTATAACTGCTCCATCAATTCCAAATGTTAAATTTTCTCTATCTTCTCCTATTTTTTCAATTGCCTGTTCTGCTTCTTTTATTGTTTTACAAGGTATTCTAACTGGATTAACATTAAATCCTAATTTATTTAGATATTCTAATTCTTCAAAATGAGAGTTGAAAGTTTTTCCTTCAATTTTTTGTACATTAAAAATGTAAATATCTAATGGTCTTTTAGCTGTTATTTTACTATCTAATTGTCTTAATGAACCTGCTGCTGCATTTCTAGCATTTGCAAATAATTCTTCTTCATTTTCTTCTCTTTCTTGATTCATTTTTTCAAAGTCTTGTTTTGATATAAAAACTTCTCCTCTAACTGTAATGTCAATTTTATCTGTTAATTCCATTGGTATAGTTTTTACTGTTTTTAGATTTTGCGTTACATCTTCTCCAATTAGACCGTTTCCTCTAGTAGCTCCTCGTACAAATTTTCCTTGCTTATATTCTAAAGCAGCAGATAAACCATCTATTTTTGTTTCTACTACATAATTTACTTCTTTTATTCCGTTTTCCTCTGCTTGCTTTTGAATCCTTTCATCAAATTCTTCAACTTCTTCAAAACTAAATACATCTTGCAAACTTTGTAGTGGTACTTCATGTGTTATTTTTTGAAATCCTTCTTTAACATGTCCTCCTACTTTTTGTGTTAAAGAGTCTTTTGAAATAAATTCAGGATATTCTTTTTCTAAATTTCTTAATTCTACCATTAACATATCATATTCAAAATCTGATATTTCTGGCTTGTCTTCATCATAATATTTTTTTGCGTAATATTCTGTTTTTTTTCTTAATTCTTCTATTCTTTTTTTTGCTTCTGTTCGATTCATTTTGCACCTCTTATCTTTCAAATTTTACCAAAGAGTTTTGTTTTAGTATCTATGTATTATAAAATTACTAAATTATACTACTCCTATTTTATCAAATTGGATTATTTTTTCTTTCATATTATATACAATTGTAATAAAAAAATAAAGGTATTTTTATAAAATCCTTTATTTTTACTATTTATATTTTTGTATATTTATTTGTAATTATCATTTATAAAAAATAACAATTTAATAAATAAAAATGATATTTAATTAGCTAAATACCAGACACCGTTTTCTCCTTGAGTAGCTGTAATCTTAGATTTTAGACAAACAACAGGTCGTAGTCCGATAATGATATCCATTGCCAAAAAAATCAATTCGTCCACGCCAAGTTACAGCATACAAGCCACTTGCATTTGTAGCTGCTGGTCCTACTAACCAATATCCTCCACTACTATTATACGATACTGTGTGAGGAAAATATAGTTTATCATTATATCCACTTTTTTCTATATCTGTACTTGTTAAATATTGTATAGTAGTTGTAGGAATACTGGTGATTCCTATATAATATCCATAATCATTTGTATTGTTACAGTATAAATTTGTATATCCTTTTTCATTCCAACTTGCCATCCACATTTCTATCGTTGGTCCTCCTATTGCGAAATCTGCATATGTACTATTGACAAGTCCCGTCCAATTATCTGTATTTAATAATGTTGATGTAATTCTTGAATTTTCATAATTATCATTTAAAGTATATCCTGTAGCTTTAAATAACATTAGAATATCATTTGTTACCTCTTGTAAATTCACTAACTCTGAAGTATCCCAATAAAAATTATGTGTATCAGATGTCAATATTTTTGCATCTGACAAGTTTAAAAATGTTGATGTATTAGATATATAATCCTCTGAAATTAAAAATACATATTCATCATTATCATAAAAAATTTTCCAATCATTTGTTAAGTCACCGTCTTGATTTAAATCAATTGGATATTCTACATAATCTCCATAGTTTGTAGCATTTATTTCTTTTGCAAATATTAATGGAGCCTCCCCATAAATAACTTCTGCATCTTCATCGATATAAAAATCATACCCATCTAATATAATGGTACCTGTTGGCAAACTTGCACCTACATTAGATACATCAATACCTAAATTGTTTTCTAGATTTTCTTTTAGTGTATCCATATTAATATTACCTGTTGTGTCATAAGAATCCAAAACTTCTAACATTATTTTTTCTCTTGCATTTTCTATGTTTGTCTTTTCAGTAGCATTTGAAGCCTGTGTAATTATACCATTTTCTCCTGTTAGTGTTGATATAGTTACACCTGCTAAAATTAATAATACTATAATTGTGATTACTAAAGCGATTAAGGTAATACCTTTATTTCGATAATTACATTTCCTTTCAATAGATGTAACTTTTTTCATTCTTTTTTCATTTTCTTTGTTTGCTTGATTATTTTTCATCATTTGCTTATCCCTTTCTTTTTTTATTTTATTTTCTTTTGTTTATACTATTTTTGCTTATTTCCTTTTTGTTTCTAAGCTTTTTTGGTTTTATGCATTTTCCTGAAGTCTTTAACTCTAGGAAAATTTAAAAAACAGAAATTGCTTGGCATTTCTACCTTGTAAGCAATTCCTGTTTTTTTATTTT
Source organism: uncultured Clostridium sp. (assembly GCA_964449925.1). Classification (GTDB taxonomy): domain Bacteria; phylum Bacillota; class Clostridia; order TANB77; family CAG-508; genus CAG-269. The sequence goes on along the minus strand of CAYVCM010000022.1, from coordinate 878 downwards.
TTTATATTTTGTTTTTTTATTTGATATTTTTTTATTCGCTATCTATTGACTTTGGTACATTTTATTGCTATGATTACTTTAGTTTTATTTCCTAGAGTTAAAGACTTTAGGAAATTTTATTTTTTTAATTTTGTATTACTATTCAATGACTAGTTTGTTACAAATGTTGGTAATCCATCTTCATCTAGTTCCCATGTATATAGTTCTACTGCATAATCATATTTGTGTTCTTCTACATATTCATTTAACTTGTCTATTATGCTTGTATCTCCTTTTGAAAATGCTATGGAATCTTCATTTATTGTAACATTGTCATTAATTATTGTATCTAAATAATAGCAATTACTTAGATTAACTGTTGCACCTCCATATGCGTTATAAAAATTGTTAGTATATGATGCAGATGATGAGGAATAAATTATTCCTAAACTACAAGTATTTATAATATTTCTTGTTCCTGTACTGTATGAATTAGCAATCACACCACCTACACAAGCATATTTGTTTGTTCCTGTTAGTTCTCCTATATTATAAGAATTTATAATTTCTGTATCACCATTAACATCATCCCAAGCAATAAGTCCTCCAGCTCTATTACTTGATTGAATTTTTGCTAAATTACAACAGTTTATCATTTCCATGTCTCCCCATACACTATGTATAATTCCAGCAACACCACTTCCTACCATATTTCCAGAAACATATATATTATACAATTTACCGCCGAGAACTTACATCTGCTATTCCAGCTACAATTCCTGTACTTGTTATATCAACATTAGTTAATCCTAAATTTTCTATGGTACTTCCAGATGTTGAACGGAATAATCCACCACCATCACTTCCTGCATTTTCATATAGATTTTGTATCTCATAAC
>CAYVCM010000021.1:0-21024 GCA_964449925.1 uncultured Clostridium sp. | reverse complement strand
TATTGTTAATTCTTCATCACTTTCATATTTTTCCTTTGTATAATCTCCTGTTCCACTGTTTGCAATGTATTTTTGATTTCTGCTCCTAGGTTTGTCTGGTATTGTTTGACTTAATTTATTTTCTTTTAAAAGTGGATTTATATATTTTTCTCTAAATCCTCTTGCATTTTTATATCCAAAATATTCTATTATTTCTTTTAAACTTTTAGGTTCAATGCAAAGATTCATAATAGCTTTTTCACTAACTTTTATTACTACTTTTTGATTATCTTGTGTATTAACTTGTGCATTTTTATCTTTAAGTTGTGCATTAACTTGTGCATTTTTATCTTTAACTTGTGCATTAACTTGTGCATTTTCATTTTTCATTAATTCTTCAGGGTATAATTCTGGATATTCTCCATTATAAAAAGTTACAACAAAATCTTCTCTTTCATTTGTAAATATAGGCTCTGGCAAATTTGCTTCTTTCATTTTTTTCTGCATAGTAAATATTCCTGTATGTCTATTTTCAATGATTCCACCTAATGTTTCTAATAATTTTACAATAGTTTCATTTCTAACTTCCATTGCTTTTCTAGTTTCTAATAATTCAATAGTATTAGAGCCATATAAATTCCCAACATTTCTAAATTCTATTCTGTCTTTATAAACTGTTACAATACTATATGCTCCAGTTTTAAATTGACTATAATCTCTATGAATTATCATATTTGAAATTGCCTCACGAAGTGCATCTAAAGGATATTGTGTTATATCTGTTCTAAGTCCTGTTTTGTCACTAATTATAACTTTAACTTTCATATTTCTATTAAGAAAAGCGATTGTCTCTTCATACATTTCACTTATATTGCCTTCAATTCTTTTGTTATCATCAAATCTTTGTCCTTCATCTCCTAAGTCTGCAATTTCAAATCCGGGTATAACTATTGCCGCTACAAACCATTGTGGAAAGAATTTTTGTGGGTAAATTCCAAACACCATTATTCCTGCAACTGTTGGAAAAATTTTATCTTCTACTTCTGTTAAAGCCCCATATTGAAGCAAAATCTCTTCATTACTAAATTCTGCAAATTTAGGCTTGTCTGCTTTAGCATTTGCAATAAATTTATTTATCAATTTTTCATCGAAGTCTTTTATGCTTGCTTTTAATACTGGTTTTAAATCATCTCTAACATTGTCTCTATATGATATACACTTATATATTTCATATTCAGACATATTGTCATCTCTGTCTCCTACTCTTATATATGAACCATTATGCAGTCCTTTTGGTTTGTAGTAACATGGCTTATTTCTTTGAGCTAGTACATCAATTCTAACTGCTACAATTTTTTTATTATCTATATCTACTACACTTATTTCTGGCCTTATAATAGGCACAAACTCAGTACTACATAAATTTGTAATATGCTTCTGTAACTCATTTGCATCATAAACTCCTGTTGGTATAAAAGTTGTTTTATTCTTTATCTTTTTTTCTTCAACTCCAAATAATATCACTCCACCCATAGTGTTTGCAAAGCTTGATACAGTATCATAATATTTTTCTGGTTTACCTTGATTTGCTGTTTTTGCTTCAATACAAATAGTCTCTGTTTGTTTTTCATTTAACTCTTGAATCATTTCCAAAATGTCTTTTTTATCCATTTACAAATAACTCCTCTTTAATTATTTTTTATATAATATCATATTTTATTTATTTCTTCTATACTTATTATACATTTTCTTACAATTCTAATTCATTTTCTATTTCTTTGTGAGAATTTTGAAAATTATAGTCAAATTTTATCTTTTCATCGTTCTCTGCTAAATTATATGCCAACACTCCAGCCATAGCTTGTACAACTTGTTCTTCTGTATTAGGATTAATAAATGTAATATTCAAACTCTTTTTCAAAATTCTCACCTTCTTCCACTTCAATAGTATTATTAAAAGTTTAAAAATATTACTTTTATTTAAAACTACAAGTGGTAAACCAAATACCCATATGAGATTTGCCCTCATTCCTCTTTTTAGAGAATCGCCCCTTTACATCACATTAGCCAGACGAAAGTATCATTATATGTACTTGTAGTTTGCTATTCAATTTTCAATGTGCTATACTATTATAGAAAATAGTTATTCAAAATTACTATTTTCTATAATCTATTTTTATTATAAAAGCCTTAAAATGGCTTGTAAATAGATTTTTATAAGTCTATAGCTAAAGTAAAATTCAAAATAGTTATAGTCTATTTTTCAAATGGAGGAAGTGCTGTAATGATAACTAATTTCGCAATTAATAATAATAAAATTATAATAAAAAATAATCGGAGAATATTTTGGTGCAATTCATGATTTTGAATACAATATTGGAGATAAACTATATGAATTTGCTATAATGGATAGTAAAGAATTTGAAAAATTAAAAAATATGTACTCTCAATTAATAGAACTTGTATCAACTGCAAAAGAATCTGATATAATGAATGAGAAATTAGATTGTTTCTTTAAAATGTTTCAAATAGTTAGAGCTTGTTTAGAATTTTCTCCTTATACACACTTCTATACCCAATTATTAATAGATATAATTGTAAAAACCTATAATACAAAAGTATTTAGGTCTGATTTATTATTTAAATCTGATATTAGGTGCTTTATTGAAAATCCAGAATACTCTACAAATGATTTTTTTGAAGAATGGGAAGAAAATGAATATAACATAAATCTTATAATGCACGAATTTACTCAGGAAATAGAAAAAGTATCTAAGAAAAGACATGAAAAATATATGGATTTTTTTGAAACAGTCAGAGATCTATTGATAAAAGACTTTATGGAGAAAAAGTCAGATTTAAAAGAAAGATTAGAATTAATTAGCAAATATTCTCAAAACTCTACTGTAAAAAACTTATCTACTAATGAAAGATTATATTTATATGAAGCAAAAAGAGTTTTTGATATACACTATATAAATACTAAGCCTGCACACGCACTATTTTTAGATACAAAATTCAAAACAAAATATATATGCAATAACGAATTGTCATTACAAGAAAAAAGATTAGATGTAGAAGATGTAGTTAATTTAATAAAAGAAAAGCATATTATGGCTGAAGAAGTGTATGAATTAGCAAATGCTGAAGAACAAATTAGGTTTGAATTATTTAAAATAATCCAGAATAATTTTACAATTAATAAATGTGAAAATTGTGGCAAATTATTTATACCTGTAACTACTAGTAAGAATAAAAATCAAAAAGGTAGAAATGATCAAAAATATTGTAATAATTTATATTTAGATACAGGAAAAACTTGCAGAGAAATTGGTGCTTTAAATAAGAGAAAAGAAAAAGTCCAAAAAAGCCCAATTTTAAAAGAATTTCAAAGAGAATATAAAAGAATGTATAGTTTGCATTATAATCATATCAAAGAATTTTCTGAAAAGAAATTCAAAGAATGGTCTAAAAAAGCACATAAATTAAAGAATACTTATACAAATGAACAAGTTCAAGAATTTAAAACAAAATTAAATGAATTAAGCAACAAATATTGGAACTAAAAATATAAACTTTGAAATTAATCAAAAACAAAATACCATATGTTATGTATATTATAGCATATGGTATTTTGCTTTTAATAAACTGTGTATTTTTTATAATTATCTATTCTTTGATTACTATTCAAGTTGACTCTGAATATTTTCAGTTTGTCTCATTTCTTTCTCATCTTGAATCTCCCTATTTCTTGCATTATCTTTGCTAACTGTCGGAACATTTATTGTTGCTTTACCTATTTGTTGTTCTGTATATATCGGTGTTTCAAAAATTGCTTCAGTTTGTGTTTCTTCTAGCTGTCTTCCTAATTTAACAGGATCTTCAATTTCTCTATACTTATGCCTAAAATACTCTTCTTGTACTATTGGAGAGTCTATAATACTTTCATCATACATCCTAACTTCATTCATTGCTATAACTCGGGTAAAAAATTCTTTCATAATTGTATCTTTTTCTTTTTTTAAATCTATATGAGCTACTTTTCCCAAGTCTTTTAAATGTTCTACTGATAATTCATCTTGCATACAATAACTAGATTCTATAAGTTTTTTTGCTGTATTTGTTTTTAACTGATAAAAATCAAATTGTTCTCCTATTGGATTTTTTGCCTTATTTACAAACCTAGCTTTATCTAAATTAACAGCATCCGAAATATACGTCTCTATAGCATCAATTCTTTTTCCTTCACTTAAACTCAAATTATATTTGTTACATAATTCATCAATTTTATTCTTTCTTTCTGTTTCCTGTTCATTTACTTTCGAAGAAGAATATTTTAATTTTTGTAACTCGATTGCTGCTTGCACTATTCCTATATCTGTTTGCGAATATCTTCCAGCTAATTCTTCTCCTGCAATTTTAGCACTATACTCTTGATAGTGTTCTTCTGCAATATCAAGTACTCTTCCAGCAGAATAATATTTTGCAGTTTCTCCTAATAATTTCTTTGTCTTACCATCTATTCCTTCTATATTAGCAATAGCATTAGCAAACATTGCAACTCTTGCTATATGTTCTTCTGAATATGATTTATTTTCACTATAATAACCTTTCTTATGTATTTCTTCAACAGTACTTCTTATTTCTGAAATATCTATATTATCACGAAATTCAGAAAATGATAATTGTTGAGGCCAGCTTGTAACTTTTTCATACATTATTTCAAAAGTTGGTGAACTTAATTCCTGATTGTTCTGTAATACTTCAAAACTTTCATTTCTTGCGTCTGATGTTATTTCTTGCTTACCATATGTTCTTTGAATTTCATCCAAATGATAATCTATATCTACATCAATTCCAGCCATGATTTGTTTTTCACACATTGTTGGCATTAACACATTCTTTTCTCGTTCATCTTTTATGAATTGTTTGATTTGTCCAACTGTTTCTAGTCCTTCTGTAACTTGACCTTTTTCTATTCTTTGTTTAGTAACTTCTATACATTCTGAAAGTATTTCATTTAAGTGTGATTTATTAAACATAGCTTCTGAATTCTCATTTTTTTCTCCCAATAGTTCATCTGTTAAACTAGAATTCATGTGAGCATTTCTCACATTATTAAATTTTGTTATTATCTGTTGTACTAATTCTGGTTGCAACTTTTCTCCACTTTTAAATTGTTCAAATAAACTATTTATTTCAGTTCTTACTTGACTTGCCAATTCTCTCCTGTCTATTAACTCAATAGGGATAGTCCTTCCAAGTTTTTTACTTAGCTCAATACTTGTTTTTATGCTATCTTCATCAATTTTTTCAAAACAAATTATACTTGTTGGTTGCATTTTTTTGTATTCCGTTGTACCATTTGAAACATCTTGTATTTCTATAACAACCTCTGAATACATACCTCTAGTTTGGTCAGGTAAATTTTGGGCAGTATAAAATCTTTGCTGTCTATATGTCACTGTAGTATTTATTCTTGAATCAGAGCATAAATCATATGGAGCAGTAGCAGTTACTGCTTCTGCATCAAAACCACTTATAGATATAATAACTCCTTTTGCATTTTTAAACAGTGCTATTCCCGGATTACTTGCATCAATTAAACTATAGCATAAAGCATGATTATTTGCCATTGTAGATGTGTTCCATCTATCATACATATCACCTTCAGCTTCGCTTTTTCTATAAGCATTCATAACACTAATCATTCGATTAAACGGTCCATTCAATTTTCTTACTACATATTCTTGTCCATCTTCTGTGTGTTCAATAGATTCTGTATTATTTTCTTTATTATTCTCACTTAAAGTTTGCGTCATATCTCTACCGTAAGCTCTTCTTAAAGAGCCCTCTAGAATTATAGATTGTTTATACCTTTCAAATGATTTTGTTTTATCTTCCTTTTCAATGCCTTCTTGGTATGCTTGTCTAATTTTGCCTAAATCATTTTCTTCAACTAAAGATTTTAATTTTATAATAATTTCTAAAGACTCTTTTTCTGATTTTTCTTTATAAGTTTCTAGTTCTTTTCCTTCATATTTTGATAATAATTGTTCTGGATCATTACCATATTTTTTTATTAAATCTATTGCACTTTCATAATCTATTCCAACAATTCTTTCAAGGTAAGTATTTTTAGCATCTATCAAGGTAACATTCTGGGAATTTATATTTTCGTCCAATTCAGCATTTTTATCTGATACAAAATTTAATATTTCATCATAGTTTTTTATTGTATTTGCTTCTTGTGGATTTAATGCTAAATAAGAAATGATCGTTTTTTCTTCTTCTGATAAAGGATTTGAAGCATCTTGTATTCTGCTAGATGCTAATTTAAGAAAATCATTAGGTTTCACTTCATATCTTTTTGTTTCTGGATTATATATATGGTTTTCGTCTCTTCTAATAGTTGCACTTAGTTGTTCTATTAAAGGTGCTATAAATAAATTATTTTGTTTTATATTTTCTAATACAAATCCAAATGAAATTAATGCATCCTTATCTTTTGCTAGTTCAATTATTGAACCTTGAACATTTTCGTACCTTACTATTCTTTCTAAATTATTTTCACCAATGCTACTGATTATTTCAGGGGTTAAAATGTCTAAATTAAGAGTCGAAAATAAACTTGAGTTGTTTCTAGCAAATTTTTTCATCAACTCAATTTCTTCTTTGGATAATGTTGTTCTTCCAATGCTCTCTAATTTATTTTTATAACCAATCTGCAAAAGTTCTTCAAAGTTTTCTTTATCTATATCTGCATAATCTAAATATTTGGGATGTTTTTTTATTGCTTCCAAAATAACTTTATCTGTTCTATATTCTTCAGGAATTTTACTTAAAATATCACTATCTCCAATTATAAATCGGTATCTTTCTTCTCCTAGCATATCAATTGCAGATAAAACAATCTCTTCATATTGCTTATTATAACTCGTAAGCTCACTTGGAATTGGAATATTTTCTATTCCATTAGGACCTACTTTTTGTAAATATGTATTTATCATATTTACAGTTATAGCTTCAGTTGGGATACACATTTTCCAATCTCTATCAAGTTCAAATCTTTCTGTAAATATATTCCCACCGTCAACTGTTTCTATCAGTTTTATTACTTTTCCCTCATACCATTTTCTATATGATTGCTTTTCTTTTTCAGAAAAACGTGTAATCCATTTTTTGTATTCTTCTCTTTCTACATCATTAGATATTTTATCAATTTTTCTGTCTATTGATGGAACATATGAAAGTTGAAAATGACTTATATCTTCTAATGCTCTTTTGCACATCTCGATAGTTATGTTTTGGATTGGAACTGATGATAATCCAAACATACTTTTATCTCCGTTTATTTCATTACATCTATCAATTAATGCGTTCCAAACTTTTTCTGTCATTTTCTCTCTAGGTATATTATAAGCCAATCTGTCTATATTTTTCATTTGAGATATTTTCAGAGTTATTATATTATCAACCCAAGTTGCATATTCTTCTTGTGATAATCCTTTTTCAAAATTTTCATTTGGAATTTCTCTTATGATACTTTCCGATTTTTGCAATAATATTTCATAAATTTGTCTAATACGACTTGTTTCAGGGATTTTCTTTAAAAAGTTTTCAACATTATATCCTTCTGCTTGTAATAATCTTGCACCTTCAATACAAACATCGGTTGTTTTTTGATAATCTTTTAAATCATTAAAAATGCTTTGAATAGTATCAGGATTATTTCTTATTACATCTATGACTAATTTATCACACCACTTACTATATTCCTCATCTGTCATATTTTTATCTATTTTTTTTTCAGGTAAAGAAAACACAATTCCATTATACTTAGATATAGCAAATTCCCACATATCTTTATTTTTGACCTTTTCAGGAATTAAACTGAATACTTCAGGAAAAGAATAATCCGATTTTTCTAATAGACTTCTTGAAAATTTTTCATCATATAGTTCAGGTGGAATTTGACTTAATATTGATAAATCCATAATATGGTCTAGTCTATTTACTAATGCTTTTATTGTATTTCCATTTATAATTTTAGTTGGAGCAGTATCAATAAAATCTCTTATATCTGAATCAGAAATTACTTTTTTAGGATTTTTTAAAAAGGCTTCAATTAAATCTTGATTAATATACTCTGGTTTTGTGCTTAAAAGAATATCAGAAAGTTCCTCAAGATTAAATGTTTGTTCACATTTTTTATCTAGTACTTTTATATAAAATTCTTTATACTTTTGGTCATTTTCTTCTGATAGTATTCCATCTATGTCAGACATCTCAAAATTATGATAATTACACCCTATTATATCATAAGCTTTATCACCATATATATCAATAACATCTTTTAATAGCTGATTAGCTCCATCTTTACCTAAAATCTGTTCTCTAAATGATTTATTTCCTTCTGAAATTGAAAGTATTGTTTTAAAAGCATCATAATTTAAATTATATTTATCAAAAATATCAGAACAATGTTTATAATATTCATCATAAACATCTCTAATATTTTCTGCAGAAATATCATCTGGTAACTCGATTTCTCGTCCTAAGCTTTCCAATCTTTGGTCTATTTCATCAAATATTGTTTCTTCATTATCAATAAAAAACTTAATTTGCTCTTTTGTCATTTTTTACTCCTATTATATTATTTATCTTTCTTCTTCATCATCTTTTTCTTTTATATTCTTTTTGTCATCAGCATTAAAATTTGTAAGCCTTTCATTAAGTTCTTTAAGTATTTTATATTCTTTTTTATCTTTATTTTCTTCCATATCATTATTTTCCTCCCACATGAAATATTTTTTGAAGAAATTTTATTATTTTCTGGTAAAATCTCTCTTTTTTTACTTCAATAGGCAAATTATTGGTTTCTTGTTCTTGCTGTTCTTTACTATAAGCATTCTCAACGTTTCTTTTGTTAAAAATATCAGAATTATATTTTGCTTTCTTTTCTTCTTCATTTTTTTGTCTATCATAATTTTCTTTTGCTTCAATTCTCTCTTTCTGATAAGGTGTAGCCCAATAATCCCTAAATATATTTGCCAAAATTGCTTTTGTTTCATCTAATAAGTTTTGTTCTTCTATTTTTTTATTTGTATCAATTGTAAAATCATAATTATTATCCATTTTTGTTTTGAAAGTTTCTATCATTGTCTTTGGTAATTTATTAACACTTTCTTGAGGTACATATTTTAATATTTCAACTACTTCTTTGTATGCTTTTGGATAGTTATCTTCCATTTTTAGTTCCTCCACTTTTTTGTGATACAATATTTCATTTTATTTATATCATAAAATCACAAAATATTCAATTTTTAAAATTTACCTTTCTAAATTCCAATCTTTTTCTCTATCTTCTTGTTTAATTTGTTTTTCTGCATCTAAACTAATTTTAGTATCTTTTTCAAAATCTCTAATTAAATTATCTTCTGCTCCTATATCAAATTTTTTACAAATCCATTTTATAAATTTTTCTGTCACTTCATAAAATTTATCTATTACCTTATTCAAATGACTATTCTCTTTTTCTAAACTTTTAATTTTGTTTTTATATTTCCATTCTAAATCAAATGCTTTTTCTTCATAGTTAACTTTTATATTTTCTACTTGATTATATAACTTTTCATTATCTTCTTTCAGTTTATTTCTTTCTTTTTGATATTTTTCAGCCTCATTTACTAAATTTACTTGTTTTGATAATTCTTTGTGCAGTAAGACATTTTCTTGATATAATTCATTTATTAATTTATCTTTTGGTTTAATGATTTCATCTTCTACTTTTTCTCTATTTAACTTTATAAGTTTAATATCATTTATATTAGGTGTTTGAGGCAAATCTAGTTTAATATTATTTAAAATCTTTTTAGTATTTTCAAAATTAGTTATTTTCTTTAGATTTTCTATTTTTTCATGTTTTGCTCCTGTTTCTTCAATTGGTAATTCTCTTTCTAGTTCAAATCCTTTTGAAGTAATGTATTCAAAAAAAGCATTTTGTAATTGCCTGTAGCTATCTCTACCTTTCCAAAAATCCCTACAACATATTTTATTTATTTCTTTTCCTTCTTTATCTTTTGTATGAATTACTGGAATATATATCAAGTGCATATGTGGTGTTCCTTCATCTAGATGTACTACTGCTGATATTATATTTTTTTCTCCAAGATTTTTATTACGCGAACCTACTCCTTGACTTTCTTCAGTAACAAGCTTTGATGAATCTTCAGAGACATTGCTTCGCTTATAACTACATATAGAATTATAACTTTCTTCAAAATATCTTTTTGTTTCTTTTTCTCCAATTTTATCAAAAAATTCTTTATCTGATGTAAATAGCATTTCGCACATTATTATACTATTGCTTCTTATATGTCCTTGTAAATCATTTTCTTTTTTCAATCTATCAAATTCTTTTATATAACTTAATTCGTTTTTCTTTAAGTAATAATTCAAATGTGTTTTTTCTGAATCAATATCTTTGTTTGTATGACCTTTTGTTCTTCTTTCATTATGGACATAACTTCCTTTTGCTTCTGTTCTAGTCATCTTTTCATTTCTAATAATAGCATAACTCATATCTTCTTTGTACCTCCTTTTGCTTAAGATATTCTTTGAATGTCTAACATGCTAGACAAACAAGTTTGTCTGTATGGCAGGGCTATTGCCCCACACCCCATTCAATCAAAAAAATAAAGCCTTAAAATTTTACTTTTAAGACTTACATTTATATTTCTTATTTAATTAATAATCTTAACTTAACAATAGGATTCTTCTCTGCTAAGAAAACCTTTTTAATTTCAATACTTTCTGGAATTATAGGTGATTTATTCTTACCGTTCTGGAATGTTACTTCGGTGTGTACTGTACTTTTACTAACACCAAATTTTTTTGCTGCACCTCTTACTGTATCTTTTGAATCTATTATATAATATGCAAGTTCTATTGCACGTTCTTCGATTGACACACCTTTCATATAGTTCTAACTCCTTTTATTTAGAATACTTTTGTTTAATTGTATTCTTATAATAGAATTGTTAGAACTATTTAAAAAGAGTAATATCTTTCTAACAGCAATACATATTAACTAATCTCCTTTAACTTTTGATTTTTCATAATATCTTTAATCACTTCTCCAGCTATAATCATACCTGCAACAGATGGCACAAAAGATATACTAGCAGGTGTTCTAGATTCCAATTCATGTTTTATTGGTTCCTCTTTTGAATATAAAACTTTTAAATTCTGTATTCCTCTTTTCTTTAATTCTTTTCTCATAACTTTTGCAAGTGGACATATTGATGTTTTATATATATCTGTTATTTCAAATTTTGTTGGATCTAATTTATTACCTGTTCCCATACAAGAAATAATAGGTATTTTTTCCACTGTTGCTTTTTCTATCAATTTAATTTTTGTTGTAACTGTATCAACAGCATCAATAACATAGTCTATTTTATTATTAATTAGTGTTTCTTCTCCATCTTTTATATCTTGTGGCAAATATGTTTCTATTTTTATATTTGGATTTATAGTTAATATTCTTTCTTTCATGCAATCAATTTTTAATTTTCCTATATTTGGAATAGTTGCATGGATTTGCCTATTTAAATTGCTAGGAGAAACAACATCTTTATCAGCAAGAATAATATTTCCTATTCCTGCTCGTACTAATCCTTCTACTGCAAATGATCCCACACCACCTATTCCATATACAATGACTTTTGCATTTGCCAATTTTTGCATATTATCTTTTCCAATTAATAGTTCTGTCCTTGATTTCCATTCTTCTTTCATTTACTACTTCTTTCTTCTTTATTTTTTAATTCTAAAAGTTTTTGATATAATTTTTCACTATATTGCTTTTGTAAAAATAATCTTGATACTTTTTTTACAATTCGTAAGTTTATAATACTTTCATCTTTACATTTTATTCTTATTTTATATTGGATTAATCTTTTTTTTAATTTTTCAATTTTTATATCTTTCAAATTAACAAAAAATCCACTTTTTATAGTCTTTTTCATTTTTGATAGTTCAAAAAAGTATAATTTTTTATCATCAAAATACATTATATAATATGTAGTATGCCATATTACAAATGCACTATACATCATTTTTTCGTGAAATGTAAGAGTTTCTTCTACTAATAAATAATTTTCTTCTTCTAAATTTTGTTCTTTTAAAAATTCTCTTATACTTTCTCCATTTAGTTTTCCTAGTTTAAATTCTTGAATAGAAAGTTTTTCTCCTTTAGTAAATATTTCTGCTTGTTCTTTACTAATTTGTATTTTTTCTTTGTGTTTTTCAATTGTTTTTTTGCTAATATAAGCTCCAATAAAAGCACCTATACCATATATCATAATTAAAAAAATATTAACTGTAAAAATAGAAAAATATATTAATATATGTATACATATATTTAATATAATTATATTTCTATTAAATTTCTCTTTAAATTCAACATTTTTGCTTCTTTTGGCAATTTCACCTGCAATAATACCACCTAAAAAAGGTGCTAAAAATATCATAATTAATGTTGGAATATATGTTCCTTCAACATTGTTCATTATTAAACTAACTGGAATACTCATTAATAAAGCTGTAATTATAAATAATGTTAATCCATATTTAAATAGAAAATAACTTTGTGTTGTTTTTTTTATAATACTCAACTCCTTTTGTTTTTTTATATTTTATACTATTCCAAAATCTTTGTAAATACTTTAAAAAAAATAGATTCAAATTTGAATCTATTTAGTATAATAAAACTCACCATATCCATATGTTACCTTATAATATTCTTTTATAAATTCTGGTTCATATCTAGTAGTAAAAGTATATGTTGGTTCTACTATTATTTCTCCATTTGCATTAATAACACCCCACTGACCATTTAATTTTATCCCTGCATATCCATAAATGTTTAAATCTGTTGTTTTGTCATATATATAATCTACAACTACATTTCCAGATGAATCAACAAATCCCCATTTCCCATTTTGTGATGATGCATAAATTGAATTATTTGGTAATACTTCTGTGTTTTCTTTCTCATTTCCTTCTAAATCAAAATATTTTGTTTCTGTATCATTATATATTTTGATATATGTGTCTTCTATTTCTACTATAGCATTTTCCATTTCGCATAATTGTTGAAAATCTTTATTATATAATTGTGTCGTACTGTCTTCTGATAATTTTGTCATGATACAGTCTGTACCACTTAATTGTTCTATTGAGTCATATTGTATTTCTATCATTGATTGTTCTTCATCATTTATAACTCCTACTTTTCCTCCTGTCACAGATACAATAAAGTAATTATCATATAAATAACTAATATAAGAATAGTTTGATGTTGTTATTTGTTCTCCATCTTTATTAAGGATACTATATACAGAACCTTGTGAATTGTCTATTTGAATTTGATAATCATCACTTTCTGTTTTTAATATATAAATTTGACTATCAATATCTGCTATACTTCCATCTTCTTTGTATACTTCTACATTTTCATCTGAATCAGTAGCATAGATATATTCTCCTGTTATATCTATCTGTGCAAATTCAACTGGTATAATTATATCTCCATCTAATGTAGCAACACCATATTTTTTTGTTTTTTCTAATGTTAATGTATTGTTTTCTGTATTATATGATATAGATTGATATTCATTGTTTATAATTTGTTCTTGGTTTTTCATTAGTCCATATTGCCCATTTTGTGCTACTATTAAATATATGTTGTCTGTATCATTTATATCATTTATTCTTGAAACTTCTGTATATTCTGTCTCCAATATAACATTTCCATCAACATCAATATATCCATATCTATATCCATCATCTGTTGTATTAGAAACAATATATCCTGCTCGTTTATATCCTTCATCTGTTGTTGTATAATTATCTACTGCTATTTGATCATACTCAGGCTCTACTAAATAGTTACCCTTATTATTAATAACACCATACTTGCCATCTAATTGTACTAATAATTCTCCTTCTTTATATGGTAATCCTTCTATTGAGTCATATACAGGTTCTGCAATACTTTCTCCTTCTAGATTAATTAAACCTAATTTTCCATCCTGCTCATATGTTAATAAGTTTTTTTCATACATTAAATCACTAGCTATATTTTTTAATCTAATTGGTTCTATTTGTGTATATTCTGAATAAATTTGTTCATTATTTTGATTTAGTATTTTTGTATTGTCATTTTCATCATAACATACAAAAACCGCTTTTTGTGGATTTGGTATAATTATATTTGTATATTCAGGCTCAATTACTATTTCTCCATTTTTATTAATAACACCATAGTATTCATCTTCTCTTAAAACAAAATATTCATAATCTTCAACCGCAATTTCTTCTATTTCATACTCTCTATCACTTTTTACACTTTGCTGATATATTAACCAACCTGCAACTGCCATCAATATTAATACTATTAATACAATTATAATGATTATACATTTCTTTTTCATATTTATTTCCTACCTTACTCTTCTTTTTCTGAGTCTTCCTCTGTTTCTATTATATTATTTTTACACGCTTTTACTTTTAATATTCTTTTGTCTTCATATTCCTCAATTTTGTAAGTTACTTTTTTAGTTTCTACTATCGGTTTTTCTTCGTCTTCTGGAATTCTTCCTAATTCTTCTTGTAAAAATCCTGAGATTGTATCATAATCTCCTTCCGGAATTTCTGCATCTAATAATTTATTTACATCATAAATTGGTAGACTACCTGATAACATGTAAGTATTTTCATCGATTTTTTCATATTCTTTTTCTTCTTTGTCATATTCATCAAATATATCTCCTACCAACTCTTCTAGTATATCTTCCATTGTGACAATTCCTGCTGTTCCACCATATTCATCAACTATAATAGCTATTTGCATTTTGTTTTTTTGTAATTCTTTGAATACTTCGTTAATTAAACGATTTTGTGATATAAAATATGCTTCTTTTACTACATTTTTTACTTTAAAACTTTTTTTGTTAATATTTTTTAACACATCTTTTACATATAAAATTCCTTTTATTTCATCGATAGTTTCATCATATACTGGTATTCTACTATATCGATATTCTTCTTGTGATAATTCATTTAATAATTCTTCTGTACTTATATTAATGTCTACTGCAAAAATATCTTTTCTATGTCTCATAATTTCAGATACAGTAATATCATTAAATTCAAATACATTATTGATTAATTCTTTTTCTTCTTCTTTAATTGTTCCTTTTTCTTCTCCTTGATTTATCATCATTTTTATTTCTTCTTCAGTAACTATTTCTTCTTCATTTTCTCCAACACCAAATATTTTTGATATGCTATTTGTTACAACTGTTAATAATTTAACAAATGGTGCCGTTATAATTGAAATTGTTCTAATAACACCAATTGTTGCAAATGATATTTTTTCATAATGTTTCATTGCTAATCGTTTTGGTACTAATTCACCAAATACTAATGTAAAGAATGATAAAATTATTGTAATGATAATAATAGAAATATTTTTCCAAACTCCTATACTTATTGCTGGTATTAGATCGTTTAATATTGGTGCTAACATATCTGCAAAAGTTTCTGATGCAAATGCACTAGATAAGAATCCTGCTAGTGTAATACCTATTTGTATTGTTGCCAAAAATTTACTTGGCTCTTTCAACATTTTTTCAATTTGTTTTGCTTTTTTGTTACCTTCTTTTGCCTGTTTTTCTATTTTTGCATCATTAAGAGAAATAAAAGCAATCTCACTTGCTGCAAAATAAGCATTTAACAAAATCAGTATAACTAATACAATTAATTGTGAAAACATAAATGATATCGCTCCCTTTATTTTATAATTTTTTCTTTTATATTCTATCAAAGTTTATTATTTTATTCAATACTTTTTTTAATTCAAGTTTGCTTTTTATTGTTACTATATTGTTACAATTCACAGCTAATATGCTAGCTAAATGGAGGTATATTATTTTAGATTGAATAAATGACGAATGTGATTGGAAAATGATTAGAAACTCTTAAATTTTTTTATGGAAAATGTTCGCGCTTGACGTGAAAGGGTGCCATAAAAAAATTTTAGAGGTTCTTGAAATTTGTATTGAGCCGAGGAATTTATGAAATTTAAAATAATATACCTCCATTTAGCTAGCATATTAGCTGTGAATTGTAACACTACATTCTTAAAGAAAAAATTGGATGTTTCGAAACTTTATTTTCGTTAACATCCAATTTTTTTCTACATACCTGTTACTGGTAATATTTTTTTAGTAGAAACTTCTTGATAATCTGTTGTTGTCTCAATCTCTGGTACCTCTTCTTCTTGATTATTTACTGTTACTGTAATAATTTCATTTAAATTAACATCCACTTCAATTAAATCCTCATAAATTTCATAACCACTAATTGTCCTTGTTTCCTTTATATAATATTTCCCTGGAATCAGGTTGTCAATTTCAATCTTTCCTTCACTATCAGTTTTTAAATTGGTATAAAGTACATTTTTATTTTCATCTAATAATTGAAATTCTACACCCTCCAATTTTTCTTCAGTTTCTGCATCTTGTTTAACAATAATTATTTTTGTTTTATTAGAAGTATAATAATCTATTGCATCTCCTGTTCCATCTTCATATGTAACACCTGTTAAAGCATAGTCTTGTAGGCTAGAGTCAGATGCTCTTCCATACAATATTGGCTTTGTTGCCACTTTTGTGTCTATATGTATTTTTATATTATTATCTTCCGTCATACTTTTTATTGGAATTAAAATTTTGAATATTTCACTAGATGCAAACTCACTTTTTTCTTGATTATTTTCATCTGTTATTTTAATTCCTTCGATTGCATCACCATTTTCATCTGTTACACTGACTGTATAATTATCTATATTTGTAGCACTACTTACACTATATGTTTTTGAAACATAATAAGAATCTATTTCATCTTGCTCCCAACTATCTTGAAGTTTTTGAATATCTACTTGATTAGAAAATTGCACTTCACTTGAATTATTAGCATTATTTACAATTTGATATAAGGCATTTAAAGTTCTTTCTCCTGCTTCGCCAATAGCTTCATAGTCACTTAATTGATTCCCATGAACATATGTATAAACAGCTTGCTTTGTTGCTGTAAAAGCCTCTTCTTTATTAGCAACACCTAACTCTTCTAAGCTTTTATATGGATAACCATTTATCAATATTCTCCATAATTGCACATCTGTTATTGCATTTTCTACTGATACATCATATGATGTATTTGTGTCTGATACTCCATGTTTTGTTTTATCCAAACAATATGCTGGATAGTATTCTCCATTATATAAATATGCCGCATAAAAGGTTTCCACAATTCTGCCTTGATACTTTAACAAATACCCACAATTTCCAAGAGATTGTATATTCGCCGTATCTATATCGCTTGCATTTACTGCATTTTGAAAATTTAAAAACCCTAATATAATAATTGCTAAAATTAAGCATATCCATTTACTAATTTTTTTTATTTTATACAAATTATTTTCACATCCTTTTTTTATTTTTCTATACCTTGTATACACCTTCTATACTCTGGTTGATTTTCAACACATGTAATTAATGTAATTGTGTTTTCTTCTGTTTCCTCTAAATTACTCCAATCTGTATTTTTTATAATTTCATGTTTTGTTACTTTATATATTTTTGTCGTATTTTTATATTTATATATAATTTCATCTCCTTCCTCTAAATCTTTTAATCCACTAAAATAATTATTCTTATATCCTCTATTATGTGCAGCTAAACCTATATTTCCTATATCTTTTGAAGTTTCTTCAAAATGACCCACATAATCTTCTAAAATGCTTTGGGTTGTTCCTTCTTCTATTGGTGCTTTTAATCCTATCTTTTCAATTTGTATATACCAATCCCATTCCTCACTTTCCTCTTTATTATCTGATAATATTATATTATCTTCTTCTAAATCATTGAAAAAATCATCTGTTGTTTGATTAAATTCTTCTTCTGAAATAAATGTTGCATCGAAATTAACTTGATATGTATTAGAATCTAGATAATTGATGAAAAAATTGAATAATAAATATAATATTATTGAAATAATAAAAGAAATTATATTAATAAATTTGCTAGTATATAGTATAATAGGCATTCTCTCCTTATAAAAATTTATTTTAGTTTTTGAAATAGATTATTCGAAAAAATTTTTGAATAAATTCTTTTGATTTGCAAATCTTTGAAATATAAAAATATGTAATTTGTTAACAATATTATAATAATACATTTTTTTCCATTTGTAAAGAACTTTTCATCGCAAAATTCGACACTTTGTTGGACAATTACAGTTCAAAGTTAATATTAGAGCAAGGCGTAAGGATACATTATTTTAAATTTCATAAATTCCTCGGCTCAATACAAATTTCAAGAACCTCTAAAATTTTTTTATGGCACCCTTTCACGTCAAGCGCGAACATTTTCCATAAAAAAATTTAAGAGTTTCTAATCATTTTCCAATCACATTCGTCATTTATTCAATTTAAAATAATGTATCCTTACGCCTTGCTCTAATATTAACTTTGAACTGTAATTGTCCAACAAAATAAGAAATACACTACTTATAGCATATTTCTTATTTTATATTTCTCTATATTTTTAAATCTAATTCAAAATAGAACTCTACTCCATTTTCCTTATTTATAACACCAAAAGCATTCTTGTAATTACTCATAATAGCTTTTACAAATGATAGACCAATACCTGTTCCTCCATCTTCTCTATTTCTAGATTCATCTACTTTATAAAAACGAGTCCAAATTCTACTTAAGTCTTCTTCTTTAATATTTGCTCCTGTATTAAATACTTTTATTCTTACCTTATTCTTTTCTACATCTACTACATTTTTTATAACAATACATTTTTCTCCATTTACATTATCAACATGTTTAATAGCATTTGTTAAATAATTTGTAATAACTTGCTCTATGTAAAAATCATCTGCAATAACATTAATATTTTCAGGAGATTTAAATTCTACTTCTACTTGTTTTTCTTCTAACATAACTTTTGATTTTCTAACAACTTCCTTTTCTAATTCAACTATATCAAATTCTTTGTCAGAAAATTCTCTTTTTCCATATTCTAATTTCATCAATTCTAGTAATTGTTTTACTAATTTATCCATTTTATTTGTTTCATCTAAAATAACTTCTGCATAAAATTTTCTATTTTCATCATCTGTATTTACATTTTCTAATAGTCCTTCACTATATCCTTGTATCAATGCTATTGGTGTTTTTAATTCATGCGATACATCAGATATAAAGCTTTTTCTCATTTCATCAATTTTTGATTTTTCTTCTATATCTTTTTCTAGTTCTATATTTGTATTTCTTAATTGTTTAATTGTTTTTTCTAATGTATCAGACATTAAATTAATACTTTTACCTAAATCATTAATTTCATCGTCTGCGTCTGTTATTTTATATTTATGACTAAAATCTAAGTTTGCCATTTTTTTAGCAATATCATTTAATTCTAAGATAGGCGCTGTAAATTTTTTGCTCACAAAACTAACAATAACTGCTGCTATTAAAATTGTTACACCTGCTATTAAATATAGAAAATTATTTGATATTTTTACACTTTCTTCTATTGAAGAAACTGGCATACGTATATATAATAAATAGTTATTATCTAATTCAGCCGATAACAAAATATATGATACATTTGTCTTAGTATCTTTCATTTGTCTTATAAGATATTCATCATTTTCCTCAATTAATCTTCCATCATTTGATAAAGAACTTGTCATTGCATTCATTTCTCCAAGGGTTGCCAAAAAATCCTTGTTAGAAGTAAAAACATTTATATCTTCATTATCCTTTATTAAAATATCAAAACTATTACTTGCAGCTAATCTTTCTAACTCCGAATCAATGTCTAAATTTGTAGAATCTTTATAGTATTCATTGATGGTTTCATAAGCTTCTTTTAAATCTGTTGTTTTAGAATACAAATAAAATTGTCCAAATACAAAATTATTTACTAAAATTAGAAATACTATAATTAATAATATAACAAGTGATACCATTAAAAATAATTTTACTCTTACAGATTTTAATGCTTTTTTCATTTTTTTTAGTTTTTTTCCCATTTATACTTCCATTCCTTTCCTAAGATATACCTAGGTTAAAAAATTTGTTTTTTGGACAGAATATTTTATTAGGAAATTATTTTATTTCAAATTTATATCCTACACCTCTCATTGTTTGAATATACTTTCCCTTTTTCCCTAGTTTATGTCTAATTTTTTTTATATGACTATCGATTGTTCTTGAATCTCCATAATAATCATAATTCCATACATTATTTAATATTTTATCTCTTGATAAAGCTATGTTTTCATTATCCACTAGATATGTTAATAGTTCATATTCTCTTAAGCTAAGTTCTACTAGTTTTCCATCTACTTTTACAGTTCTTCCTTCTTTGTCAATTTCTATTCCGCCGATAATCTTTTATTTCTCTGTCATCTTTATTAGTTCTTTTTAATATAGCCTCAACACGTGCTACTAAAATTTTAGGGCTAAAAGGTTTTGAAATATATTCATCAACACCTAATTCAAATCCAAATAATTCATCTTGTTCTTCTCCTCTTGCAGTTAACATGATAATTGGTATTTTTGAATCTTGTCTAATTTGTCTTAAAACAGACCAACCATCTAATTTAGGCATCATAACATCTAATAAGATTAAGCTTATTTTATTTTTGTTTTCTTCATATACTTCTAATCCTTTTTCTCCATCTTCAGCTTCTAATATACTATATCCTTTTGCCATTAAAAAATCTTTTATTAATTTTCTCATTCGTGATTCATCATCTACTACTAAAATAGTATTATTTGGCATTTTACTTCAGTCCTTTCTAAAACATTTTTTTCAATATTTATTATATATTATACATTTCAATTATGTCTATATTGTGAAAAAATTTTAATAAAAATATTATCATAAAATGCCA
>CAYVCM010000020.1:0-21793 GCA_964449925.1 uncultured Clostridium sp. | reverse complement strand
AAATGATATGTAATATTATTTTCTATATCATCATTGCAAAAAATCCTAATAAAAATCCAATTATGTTTCCAATTGCAGTCATTCGACCATGATATAAACTATTTGCTTCTGGAATTAATTCTCCGAGAAATAATATATAACATAGCACCTGCTGCAAAACTTAAGCAAATTGCAATCACATCTTCTGATATTCCTCCAATAATTGCTCCGACAAAAGCACCTATCCCTGTAGTAATTCCAGACATAACTACTAAGAATATAACTTTACTTTTTTTCATTCCTCCATTTTTCATAGGAATGGCCATGGATATTCCTTCTGGTTGATTCCAAAATAGACCATTACTCTAATTTTTTTCTATGGCCTTAATGCTGTAATTGGTACAATATAAATTCCTGTTTCTGGATCTTTTGCAATAACATCTGTATATCCAACTATAACACACATAAATTTTGGTTTTTTTACCATATTATTATAAAAATTTATTAAACTTTTTTTTGCATTATCAACTTCATTGAATCCTAATTTTATTTCTACTGCTGCATATTCCCCATCACTAAATTCTAAAATTGAGTCAACTTCTAATCCTGTGACATTATCTCTAAAGTGATATAATTTGCCTTCTAAATATTCAATATAAACTCTTAAATCCCTTTCAACTAATGCTTCAAACATAAATCCAAATGTTTTTAAATCATTTATTAATTTTTCTTTTGTTAAATCTAAACAACTACATGCAAGTGATGGATCAGTAAAATGCCTTTTAACTGATTTTCCTAATCTATTTGGTGACCTATAATTTTCACTATATGCATTTTGATTTTCTATTATATGAAGCCTATTCAAAACATCTAAATAATCATCAATAGTAATTCTACTTTCAATAGTTTCTTTCTCGTTAGCATACTCTCCAATATCTTTTAGCAATGTATTTTTATTAGCAATACTTGATTCATTTCTTGCTAAACTTTTAAGTAGCATTGTCATTTTATTTTTATCTCTTTTTTTGTCATCATTAATATCACTATCAAGAATTGCATCAATATAACTTTTAGGTAATATTCCAGCTTTATCTTCTGGTGTTTTAATATTTGAAGGCCAACCTCCACGAATTATTAAATTTGCTAATCCTTGTAATGTAATTTTATCATTTAATTCGTTTTTCAATGTACCATTTAACATATCTTGTATAGATACTTTACCTGTAGAATCTCCAGATTCATAAAGTGACATTGTATGCATTTGTATTTTTCCAATTCTACCCGCTCCAGAATGATGTATTTTTTCTTTCTGCTTTTCATCTGTTAATTTTGTAGAACATGTTAAAATATAATTTCCTTTTTTAGTAGTTTCATCACATTTTCTTCTGACAGCATCCCATACCTCTGGAATCAGGTTCCATTCGTCAATTAACTCTGGTCTTTCTTCCTCTAAAATCAAATCTAAAGATAACTTTGCTTTTTCTCTCATCTCTTCTTTATCCAAGGGTACTACACTATTTGCATGATTCAAAGAGGCCCATGTTTTTCCACACCACTTTGGTCCTTCTATACTTACTGCACCAAAGATAGATAAATATTCTCCTATTTTCTTATCAACTAACCTATCTATATACTCTTTTCTTCTCAAAGACATTTCATTATCTCCTCTCTTTTTACTATATTCTATCATATATTCTAGGTATTTTCAATAGAAAATATATATTTTTTAACCATTTTAATATGCATTTTTTAATGGATTTAGTATGCATTTTTTAAGAATTTTATTGGTGCTTTTTTAATTCTTTTGTTGGTACTTTTTCAAGATTTTTTAATTTTTGAAAATTAAATATTATATCAATTTGTTTATCTTGGTGAATTTCTATTCTGTTAATAATTACTTTCATAAACTCTGTTGTTGGCTTTTCTAATAACAAAAATTTTTTTACTATTTCCTCTATCTTTTTATTGTCATCAATTTTTGAATTATCTTGTTGCTTTTTTAATTCTATATAACTATTTTCCTTTTCTTTTATCTCATTAGTTAGCTTTTCAAATAGCCTATTATACATCTGCTCACTAATTTTACTATTTAATTTATCAACATACATTTTATCAATATTGTCATTTATTAGTTCTATTTCTGTTTCTAGCTTTTGAAGCATTTTTCCATAATCATATTTTGATATATTATTTTTTATATTCAGTTCTATTTTCTTACTATCAATTTCTAGAAACAATTTTTTTATATACTCTAAAACTATTTTTTCTAATTGTTCATAATTAAATCCATGTGATGTGCAAAGTCCTAATTTTGAGTTTCTGCGATAATTGTTACATATCATATCTAATCTTCCATTTTTCCTTGTTCTGACACCTATTTTATGCTTACATTCATAACATACTAGCAAACCGTCTAGCAAAAAATGATGTTTCTTTTCATTTCGATTATAATTTTGACTAATTATCATCTTTTGTACTGTATCAAAAATTTTTTTATCTATAATTGGCTCGTGTGTATTTTCTACAATGTTCCATTGTTTTTTTGGATTAGCTCTTGTTTTTCTATTTTTATAATTTATTCTACTTCTTTTATTTTGTACTGTAACTCCAATATATATTTCATTTTTTAAAATATTTTTTATCGTTTTATTTTCCCAAAATGTTGCTTTATTGCATCTAATTTGACTTGCCGTAGGAATATGGTTGTTATTTAAGTAATCTCTTATCATACTAATTGATTTTCCGTGAAATTACCATACTAAAAATTATCCTTATAATTTTTGCTTCTGGTTCACAAATGATTAATTTATTTTTATCACTTGGATCTTTCATATATCCTAGTGCTATTTTACCCCCTACCCATTTCCCTTCTTTTTGCATGGTATGTAAGGCTGTCCTAATTTTTTTTGATAAATCTTTTGAATACATATCATTTAATATTGATTTGAAAGGTGCAATATCATTATTGCCATTATTATTTGAAAAAGTATCTATACCATCAATTACAGAAACATATCTAACATTTTTTTCTGGAAACCATTTTTCTATATATTCTCCTGTTTCTATGTAATCACGACCTAGACGTGATAGGTCTTTTGTTATAACCATATTTATTTTTCCTGAGTTTATGTCTTTTATCATTCTTTTGAAACCTGGCCTATTAAAGTTTGTTCCCGTAAACCCTTGGTCAATATATATGTCTATAAGTTCATAATTCCATCCTAAATTTTCTACATATTTTGTTAGTAATGTTCTTTGATTTTTTATACTTTCGCTTTCATCATAGCCTTTGTCTACATCTTCTTTTGATAACCTTATATAAATTGCTACCTTATATATTGTTTTTTCTATCTGCTCAAGCATTTTGCCTCCTTTCATGCTTGAGATAATAATTTGAATTCCTATAAATTATATCTAATTTGGAAGTGAATTCAAATGCTCAAGTAATGAAAATTTTAGATTATTATAATTGTTCTGTTTATTTGCATAATTCTTCTCTAACTATTTACATATATTTTTTCTCCAATATATTCATTATTAAATGCTCTATTAAATTTTCTAAATCCTCACCTTTTTCATCAAAGTATATATTTATTTTAAATGATTCGTTCATATTTTCTCCTATTATTAATTAATATTTATTTAATTTATATGTGTTAAAAATTTGATTATTCTAAATATAAACTTATAGAATCCTCTATAATATATACTTTACTTTTTTATAAAAATTTCTACTCTAATTTCTATAAATACAAAAAAGATATGTATTTTTATTTACATATCCTTCCAAAACATATTTTTTTCATTACTATAAAATCCAGTTTAATTATTTTTTCATTTGGACAATTTTGACTCATATACTTCTATAATTTTTATGCTAGCAATTTTAATTTATATTAAATATATTTTTATGTCTTTTAAATTATTATTTTTTATTATAGCTTTAACATACTTCAAACATTTTAACAGTAGAATTTTATATTACCTGAGTGAATTAATTTCCATTTTTCTACAATTTGAAAATAATGCAAAGAAATATCTTCACAAATAATATTTAATTCTCTTTCAGGAATTTTGCTTTTATTATGACAAAGTACACAACCTCCTGATTGAGTCAGCCAAACTTTAGTAGCGTTGGCTATTGGATTTCCTTTTGAAATGTGTACATGAATCGGTTCATCATTCTCGTTTGTCCAAAAGTAAATCTTATATCCGTTTTATTTCAAAAATACTAGGCAATTTTCAACCCTCCTAAGCGTGCATATTTAAAAAAGAAAGATGCACCATTTTTGACAATTTCTAAAAATGTTTTCTTTTCTTCATCTGAATAATTTCCATCTTCCAAAACAACATTATAGCTTGGAAGTTCAATTACATAAGTATCAAATCCATATTCCCTTGGTCTTTCAAAAGTAATGCGAATATATTCTTCTCCATTTTCTTTTTTTCCAATATTTGAAAATACTCCAATTGTACCATCAGGATATTTAGCAAATTCATAAGTCATCTAATCATCACCCTCCAATTTTATAATTCTAATTTATGTAATTCTAACGTTTTTTATTTGTTTATAATATTATAATATATTTTTATAAAAAAAGCCATATATTTTTAAGCAATTTACTTTTGAGAGTAGTTTGTATAAATTACTGCTATAACTTTTTCCTAATTATTTTAAAATATATTAATTGATATATTATGCAAAATACAATTATTGGAATTTCTATCATTACTATCACTTCTCCCCACACTGAAAAATAGGTTTTTATTCCACTAATTCCGTATAATACTCTTTCTCCCCACCATATTGAATCTGGATACTCATTACTTCCTACTGTTAATCCAAAAAACATTATTTTAACTATTATTGTTAAATTATATAGTACTATTGTCAAAATTAATAAGATAGATATTACTAATATAACCCCACTTAGCCCTTTAAGAACTTTCTTCATTTTTTATCTCCTATAACACATCATTTGTTTCATATTATCACAAACAATAATAATTATCAATACGCTCACTCTTTTATTTTATCACAAAATAATTACATTATTTACAATTCTTTCTTATATATCTTTTCAATTCAAACCATTACTCAAACATTTTCTTCTTTTAATAAATATTTTAACCACTGTCTACTATTGAATCTACCTTCTGGTATATCATGTAAGCAAATAGCAATTGCCAAACTTAACCCCAATTTAATAGATGCACCAAATCCTGAGCCTATAGCTAATCCTTCTGGAAAATTATGAATTGCTAGACCAATTGATACAATGATACCTGTTTTTAATAACATATTATGTTTACTTTTATTTTCTTCAATAATATTAAACTTTTTTTCTACAATTTTATCACAATAAATCATCATTGCAATTCCTAATAGAATTCCTATAATTACATTTATTATATTACTAATTTCTAATGCTTCTGGTATTAAATCAAAACATATTATTGCCATCATTAATCCTGATGCAAATGCTAGCACAAAACTTAAAAATTTTTTTGAATGCTTTTTGGTAATCACACCAATAATTCCACCAATTGTGGTTCCGAATGTCCCAAAAAATAGCCCTATTAAAGTTGTTTTTATAATTTCTTCCATAAAAAACTCCTTAAAATATATTTTACTTTAGTTTATTTTAAAGAGTTTTTGTTTATTACTTCTATTTTTTTATAAGTTTGAAAATTTTTTTCAATATTTTTTCTATAATTCCTTCCTTTTTTACTACTGTCAAACTGTTATTTTCAATATTTTCTTTTGTTATTTTTCTTTTTTCAAATATCTCATCAATATTTTTTCCATTATATTTTTCTTCTTTCTTTTTTTCTTCTTCTAAAAGCTCTTTTGTGTCCTTTTCTGAAAATTCTTTTTTCTCCTCTTCTGTAATCCAATAAGTTCGATATATTAAAGATAAAATACTTTCCGTTTCTTTAAGTAATTTTTGTTCGCTTATTTTTATTTTTGTATCAATATTTGTAATATAATTTTTATTCATATTGTTTCTGATAAATTCTTTGAATTCACTTGGTATTTTTTCTATCAAGTCTTGATCTGTATTTTCTAATATATCATTTACTTCTTTAAATGCATTTTGATATACTTTATCTACCATCTGCGTTTACTCCTTTGTCTTTTGTATTAGATAATATTTCTTTGATATAATTATGTGCTGAATGTACCATTGCATATGGTGTTCTCATAGCTATTTCTTTAAATTCTTCTTTTTTAAATCTATTTTTTGCAAATCCTTTAGAACTATTTTTTTCAAACACTTGTGCATCTTTTACACTTTCCCATCTTTCCATATAAATTTCTCTGTCTTCTGGACTTTCTATTATTAAGTCTAAAAAATTTTCTGCTTTTTGTTGTTCACTTACATCTGTATCTAAAAATCTATCTAATTTGTCCTTGTATTGTTCTGGATTTTTTGTAATTTCTACTGCAGTATTTATCAAAGAAGCATATAGAAACACATCTTCTTTTATTACATCTGGATTTAATGTCCCATTTGCCATTCTAAATTCAACTGTATTTTTCTTACTATTACCTAAATTTGTTAAATTTAATCCATGATATCTTCGTTCATCTAATTTATATCTACTTGCTAACATTTTTAATTTTCCAAATTTTTTATATGAGACTTTTAAAGTTCCATTTTGTATTTGCTTTAATATTTTTTTGCCACTTGGGGCAGCCATACCATTTCTCCATAGTGCTGAGATGAAATGAATTCCTTTTAAATCTTTATTTATTGCACCTTTTCTAATAGGATTATTTTTATCATTACACATTTTATATAATATTTCTTCTGATTCTGCATATAAACGCAAAAATGTTCTCATTCTATTTGGATCTTTCAAAAGACAGTCTGCATCAAAATGAATATGTAGCCCACATTTCTCATCTGCTACTACTTCATCTCCATCTTTACCTGGAAATTTTTTTATATGTTTACATATATCTGATATATCATTCCAATTTTGTTCACTATCGTGTAAAATGGGGGATACTAATTCAGCCCCACCTTTTGCTACGAGTGACTCCTCTTTTTTGGTTGCCATATGCCAGTTTTTACCTTTTATGTATTTTGCACTTTCACCCTTGTATAGACTGTTTTCTCCTTTTGTGTTTACATTATTTGCTTCTATTTCTATACCAAATTTAAAGTATTCTGGCAAATTTAATTTTTTTAAA
Organism: uncultured Clostridium sp.; assembly: GCA_964449925.1. Taxonomy (GTDB): domain Bacteria; phylum Bacillota; class Clostridia; order TANB77; family CAG-508; genus CAG-269. Next base: position 14,613 of record CAYVCM010000020.1, on the reverse strand, counting down.
CCTTTTGTATATTTCATGTTTCTTCCTTTTTTATTTTTGATTTATGTTTTTCTTAAAAATATTTTACTATAATATTTTTTTTATATCAATATTAATTTTATCTGATTTTATATACAATAAAAAATAATCCAAAATATTAAATTTTGTTAAATATTTTGAATTATTTCTTAGTTTTATTTAATTATTTTATTTCTTTGTATTGTTTATTTTTAATATATAATCCAACTACAATTATTACAAATATTGCTATTCCTATAATAATAATTAATGAGTTGCCTGCATTTGGAAGTATTTTATCAGATGTAGTAGTATCATTATTTCTATTGATTTGATTACTTGAACTATTTTCATCTGTTGATGTTGTTCCTGAATCTTCATATTTAAAAGTAGTTAATCCTGCTTCTCCTGTTCTAGATACTTCTCCATTGTATATTTCAATATCTTCTACATCATTATATGTGCCATTTTCATTGTCTAATATACTATATAAGAAATAATATTTTCCTTCTTCTATTGGGTAATCTGCAACTATATTATAATCTAAAATTCCTGTACTAGTATCTTGAAAGCTATCTTGTTCTAAATTTGGTACTTGTTGTTTTGCATATGCCATTAATTCTTCATATGCTCCTTCTCCTTCTTCACTTAGTTTTTTCAATAAGTCAGTGTCTGTAACTTCTCCTACATAAAAATTGATAGTTCTTTGTACTCCATTATAATACATTGTGTTTCTTGCGTTTACTTTAATACTATAATTTGTGTTTGAACCAGCAGATGAATTAATAGAAATTCTTCTACCTAATGCTGGTAATTCTGGAGTATCAATTTCTGTTGGTCCATCAATTATTTCATAACCAGCCCCACTTGAAACTCCACTTGCACTGGCCTTAGCAATATAGACATAATATTGACCTGATTTTTCAAATACACCATACATTTTAGTTATTCCATCATGTGCAGTTTTAGTATCTCCTTCCCAAGTGTTTGTACTTGAATTATACTCAATTGAAAAAGCTTTTGTTCCTGATGTAAAGAAATCTGAACCTGTAATATCTGTTTCTTGACAAATCATTGCATAATAATTATATCCTTCTTCTGGTGTTTCTAAACCTGTTATTGTTAATTTATATGATGTTGCAGAATCATACTCTGCTTCATATGTAATATTTTCATTAGCAGCTGAAACATATCCAGAAATTCCTATGATGAATAATATAATTAACAAAACTAAAAAAATTTTCTTATGTACTTTCAATTTGTTTCCCCCTTATTTATAAAATTATTTCATTTAAAAATCATTATTATTTTTATGTAAAAATGAATAAGCTACAAGTGCTATCACACCAATCCATAATAGATAAAATCCTAGACTATAATTATCAAAATCAACATCTAATCTAATTTGTAAATATAGTACAAATATAACAGCTAAAATTGTTGGTACAAGTGAACCTTTAGAATTATTAATATTTGCAATTTTTTTACCAATATCTGTATCTAATAAAGAAGGAATATATTTTTCTACAACATCCCTAAATATAAATAACAGATTTGCAATTGCTAATGCTAATACTACTTTTCCTTGCCAATAATCCCATAAAGATATACTAAGAGAAGTTCCAAAGAAAGAATAACTCACATATGGAAATATTGTTCCTAAAATCAATCCAGCAATTCCTATTATTGCTAATATTCTTGTGTTTTTCATTTTTTCTATAATACTATTCATTTTTATTATTATCCCCTTTCATAATAGAAATTTTGTTTACAAATCTAGGTTTTCTAGATTTTTTATATTTCTTACATATTTATTTATAGTATTTCTTTTGAATATAAAATATTTATTTTACTTTGTATTACATATTGCTTCCTATACTTTAAAATTTGAGATTGTATCTATAATGTCTTCACTAATATTTTTTCCATTTACTCTTTTATTATTAGCTCCTGCCATTTTTGGATTAGGAAGTCCTGTTAATCTTTTTATTAAATTATCTACTTTCCTTAAATTGAAAATTTTTTTCTTTGTTTCTGTTTCGTGATGATGTCTTGCATTTACATTACGATATTTCATATACATAATGAAAAAGTAGATAAATCCTGCTAGTAAAAATAGCCAATTATATTTAAAATCACTTGCAAATACCATTGCTAACAAACCTATTAATTCCACTAAGCATGACACACCAAACAATTTTGGTATATGAATCGGTACACTTCCCATTGTCTCTTTTGTTCTAGCATTAACTGCTACATAGTGTAATATGCTATCTTCTCCCTTTTTTTGTTGATAACTATATAGCCATACTGGTAAATAAGCTGTTTTCCATTGTCTTCCTTTAACATCTAGTATTTCGTTTTGCCAATTGACACCTCTATCATATTCTTTTAATGTATCATTTGCTGCAAATCTAGCAATATCCTTTGATTGTTCTTCTACTATTGTTTTTAGTTGATCAACATTCATGTCGCGTTTTTCTGAAGTATATCCCTTCAAATAATTCGCATCATATTTTACACAATTTTCTATATCAAATGGCATAATTGCATTGATAACATTATTTGTTTTATTAGAATTTTTTTCTAATCTATCAGAATTAGATTCAACTGTTAATCCTTCTATACTTAAGTCAAACTCACGTTCAATATCATATAAATCCGCATCATAATATGTTCTTCTATTTTCTCTACTTCCGCGTGTATACCTTCTTACTTCACGCTCTCCTTTTCCTTTGAAAATTGCATGTGAGTTCACATCTACTACCATGTATGGGAAATATACTCCCATGATATTTTCTGTTGTAAATTCTGTTTTAAATTGTGGATGTGCAAAAAATTTTCTTTTTCCCACAAAATTTTCTATTTGTTCTTTTGCCTCAGCTTTTGTTAAATGAAATGGTAAAACAACATCTGGAATAACACCATTTGGGATTTGTTGATTAACAGATAATGTATTTCTACACCAATGGCATCTTGCTTGAGTAGTTTCTGATGTATCAATTACGACTTCTGCACCACAACTGCTACATTTAAAAGTCATAACATTTTGTGTTTCCTCCACAATATCTTGCGTTCCAGATCCTATTATTTCACCTTCTAGCTGACTAATATCTGTTTCCATTCCTTGAACTTTTTCTGGTTCAAATTCATGTCTACAAAAGTTGCATCTTAACAATCCTGTTTTTGAATTTAATGATATGTCTGTTGAACCACATTTTGGGCATTTATTTTGTCCATCTTTTGACCCTGCATCTGTTTTTACTACTTTTGGTTCATTGTTTAATATTTCATTGATCGCCATTTAATCACCCCTCCAAAAGTTTTTTCTTTTGTTCATCATAATCTTCTTGTGTAATTAATCCCTCATCTAGCATCTTCTTTAATTTTGATAATTTTTCATATGGATCTTCTTCACTATTTGATTGCTGTGTAGGTTGTTGTAATCCCCCTACTGCACCTCCTACTGCATTCATTCCCATTCCCATAAATGCCATAGCTCCTGCTCCACCATTTGGATTTTCTCCTGCGGCTTGCATACCACGAGCTACTGATTGTTGCATAAATGAATTTCCTCTAGCTCCAGATAATGCATCTGCTTTTTTTACATCACTTAGTAATTTTTTAGTATCTTCATCATATTCAATTGCTTGAATTGCAACTTTAACAATTTCAAGTCCTCTATCTGTTTTCCATTGATATCCTTCTTCAACAGCTTGTGATAAAGATTGAGCAAATCCAATTTGATCTCCTTGTATTTTCGTTATACGATTTCCCTTACTTGGATCATTTGTATAATTTGAAAAACCTGCAGATAAACTACTAACAACTTCATTAAATAATTGTGCTCCTGCATCATTATCCATATCTGCAAAATCAAATATTGGTGCATTGGCTTGTAAGTAATTTGCTGGAACAAAATTTTTTATAAATAAGATTGGGTCAACAATCTTTAATGTATATGTTCCTCTTGTTATTGCTCCTACCTGCGCATTTAGATACGCATCATCCCAGTAAATTTCAGATTGCGTGCCAAAACGATTATTTGGAATTTCTTTCAAATTCACATAAAATGCTAGCTGTTGTGCTCCTGGTTGCCCTCCAAATTTAAATCTCTCCCAACTTTGTGAAAGTGTTGATGATAAAATTCCATCTCCTGCAAACATAGATTTAGAATTTGTATCTTCTGATGAATATATATATCCACCTGCTTCTGCAATACATCCTGTTATTGCTCCATCTTGTAATGTAATAAGTGCTGTTCCTTCTGGTACAACAATTTTACTTCCATTTGAAATAATATTTTCTGATCCTTTTGTATTAGAACCTCTGTCAGCATTTGTTCCTTGTGGTATTGCTCTAAAAATTCCTGCTGTTCCTGGAACTCCTTTCATTGGAACATAAAAATCTTTCCATTGATCTGCAAAAGTTCCTCCTAGTGCACCTGTAAATGCTTTAATAAATCCCATAAACATTCCTCCTTTTTATAGATTTTTAATAATATTTTTTGAATTTATCAATCATCATTTTTATATCATTAATGTCGAAAAATGTAAATACTTTTTAATATTTTCCTACCACATATAGTAGGTAAATTTATGATGTTAAATAGTTATCTATCTACTGATTTATCGAATATGCAAAAAAAGTGAACCCAAAATGTTAGACTTTTATCTAACATTTTGGATCCACTTTTGACATGTTACATTTATTTTTTAATCTTCACCTTTTAGCTTTTCTGCTCTATCTGCTGCAATTAGATTGTCTATCATTTCGTCTAAATCTCCATTTAGGAAATTTTCCATTTGATATATACTCATACCAATTCTATGGTCTGTAATTCTTCCTTGAGGATAGTTGTAAGTTCTAATTTTTTCACTTCTATCACCTGAACCAACTTGTGATTTTCTAGCATTTGAAATGGCACTGTCTTGTTTTTGTTTTTCGATTTCATATAATTTTGTCCTAAGCATTTTCATAGCATTTTCTCTATTTTGAAATTGTGAACGCTCTGTTTGACATTCTACCACAATTCCACTTGGTTCATGAATTAGTCTTACGGCTGATGATGTTTTGTTAATATGTTGTCCCCCTGCTCCTGATGAACGAAATACTTCCATTTTTATATCTGCAGGATTTATATCAATTTCTACATCTTCTACTACTGGTAAAACAGCTACTGTTGCTGTTGATGTATGAATTCTTCCACTACTTTCTGTGTCTGGAACTCTTTGTACTCTGTGAACACCACTTTCAAATTTTAATCTACTATATACTCCTTTTCCTGTAATCATGAATGAGATTTCTTTGTATCCACCTAACCCTGTTTCATTTTCATTTAATACTTCTACTTTCCAATGTTTTCTTTCTGCATACATTGTATACATTCTAAATAAAGTACCCGCAAATAATGCTGCTTCTTCTCCTCCTGCTCCAGCTCGAATTTCACAAATAATGTTTTTATCATCATCTGGGTCTTTTGGAATTAATAAAAATTTTAATTCCTCTTCAATTTCTGGCAATTTTTCTTTTGAAGCATAATATTCTTCTTCTGCTAATTCTTTCATTTCTGGGTCTTTCATCAATTCTTCTGCTTCTTCCATTGATTTCTTTTCTTTTTTATATTCTCTAAATTTTAATACAACTTCTTCTATGCTAGCATGCTCTTTCATTAGTTTTTGCCATTCTGCATGATTAGAAATAACTTCTGGGTCACTAATCATTTTTGTTAATTCTTCATATCGTTTTTCAACCTCTTCTAATTTTTCAAACATAAAACTTCTCCTTCTTTCTTAAGCTTGAAATATTATACTATATTTTCTTTGTTTTTACAAGTAAATAGTAAGTTCAATGTAAAAATTCATAGTGATATTATATATTACTATGAATTGTAATTAATATTTAAAACTGCAAATCTTCAATCGTATTAATGCCAAATAAAAATTTTAATTCTTCATCTGTATCTTCTGCATTTACAAATTCGTCTTTTCTATTATAATTTTCTTCATCTTGTAAATCATCTGTTGATTCATTTTCTTTCATATCAATATTTTGATTTTTATTTGAGTATGTAGAATAATCTATCTTTCCTTTTTTTATCATATTGACATGTTCTAATAAATCATCTATATATTTTACAACTTCTTCTGAATATTTATATGATAAAATGTTTTCGTTTTTAATTATAACTGCATTTAATGCAATATTCATAATTGTTGCTAATAATAAAACAATATTAAATCTTCCTATTACCATAAATAGTATAATTGATGTAATAATATTTAAAATTCCTGCAATAGAAAGGTAACTAAAATTACTTGTTTTCCCCATCATGTTCTTTCTTTCGATTTCATATAAAATCATTTTCTCCATTGCTAATTTGCATATTTCTCCTCGTTCTAGATAATAATTTTGTGTTTCATTTCTTTTTAATTCATCGAAATCGATTTCATTATGAAAGGCAAATAAAATTTTATTTATAAACATACTCTCGTAAGATGGAATTTTTTCTGTTGAATATTCTTTTATTTTTTCTGCATTAATTCTCTCTAAAGCATCAATTTGTTTAAATTGATTTTTATCTTTTATTCTTAATACATTTTTTTCTTTATCAAATTCTACATATCCTTTTTTCATTAAATAATATATTTCTGCATTTAGTAGTTCATTATCTAATATAAATTCATTTTTTATTAAAAATTTTGTTAATATAGGGTCATATTTATTTTCAAAAGGCATTTTTGGGTTTTCCACTTGTATATCATTTTCTTTTTTTATAATATAAATAGTTATTCCAATATAAACAATAGATATAATATATAATAGTATTGTTGCTAAAATTCGAATATTTGAAAATGTAAGAATAATAGCTATTATTAGAATATTTACTAATACTAGAATCATTGAAATTTTGAAAATATCTTTTTTATCATTTCCTCTTACTTTTATATCTAATTCTTTTATAACAAAATCTTTTATATCAAAATTCATAATATTTCTCCCCTTTTTCTACACAATTTAAAGCTATATTTTTATATACTTTTTACAAATTGTCTTAAATAGAATTTAATTTGTCTACATAATTTTATTTATTATTAGTAATTTACTTCTATTAAGTTATATTGGATTTTATATTTATCAAATATATTTTTTTCTCTTTCTGTGCAAGTAAATAAAATAATTTGTCTATCTTTATATGTTTTAGCTAAATATTGTAAGATATTTTCTAATCTTTTAGTATCATAATATGCAAATGCTTCATCTAAAATTATAGGCATTTTTTCTTGTGATAAGTCTTCTGTCATAGAAAGTCTTAATGATAAATATAACTGATCTATTGTTCCTACACTTAAACGGTTTGCTTCTACATAATTTCCATTTTCTAATTCTACTACTAGTCCATTGTCATCTTGTACCATTACATTTGCGTATTTTCCATCTGTTATTTCGTTTATATTTTTAGATAGATTCTCTGTAAACTTAGGCGTTACTGTATTTTTCATTTTTTCATAAGCTTGTTCTAAAATTCTTTTTGCTAAATTCATACCTTTATCTAAATTTCTTAAATTTACAATTTTTTCATTATTGTTAACTATTTTTTCTTCTATTTGCATTAAATTATCAACTTGTGGTTCAATATTTTCTTTATCAAAATCTAATTCGTGAATTTTAATATTTACCATATTATATTTTTTTTGTCTTTTTTCTATTTCTTCATTTATATTTTTTAAATTATTTATTTCTAAAATTTCTATATTTTTTATTTTATTAAAATAATTATTTTTTATATTTTCTATTTTTTCATCTATTTTTTTATTTTTATTATTTTTTAATTCATTTATTTCTTTTTTTAATTCTTCATTATTTTTTTCTATCATTTTATTTTCATTTAAATAATTATTTTTTTCATTATTTATTTTTTCTTCTTCTTTTTTATTGCTTTTTTCTAATATTTTTATTTTATTTTTTTTATTTTTCAAAAATAAAATAGAAAAAATTAAAAGCGTTGGGAGAGTAAGCAGAAAAATATATTTAAAAATAATATTTTTTACAAAAATAAATTGCAAAATATTAATTAATATTAAAATAATAAATAATATAATTAATTTATTTTTTAAATTATTTTTTTTATTATTTAATTTATTTATTTTTTCATTATTTTTTTCGAATATTTTTTTATTTTTATTTTCTATTTCTGTAATTTCTTTTTTATTTGAATTTATTTTTTTATTATTTTCATTTTCTATATTTTCTTTTATTTTTATTTTTTCATTTTCTATATTTTCTTCTTCATATATTTTTTTTATTTTTTGTAAATATTCTAATTCTGTTTCTAAATTTGAAAATTCTTCCAATTTATTTTTTTTATTTTCTTCAATTTCATATTTTCTATTTTTATATTTTTCTAATTTTGTTTTTTCTTCTTCTAATTTTTGATTTTCTCTTAGTAATATGTTTAATGGCTTTTCCCTAGACCTTTCTGTTCCAATTTCCCACAATTGTCTTCTATTAATTCTATCAATTGCTCTTTTATATGAAACATTATCATCACCTGTTCCTACTAAATTTGCAATTTTTTGTATTAATATATTTTGATCGCTTTTTTCTAATTTTACTTTTTCTTGATTTGCAACAATTGTAGATAAAAATAATTTTTCATCCATTTTTGTTTGTTCATAAAAAAATTCATTTCCTTTTGCTTTGTCTATACTAAATTGTTTAGAAATATCTTCTTTTTTTTCATTAAATATTTGGGGATTCTTTTTTCTAAAATCTCTAAACACTTCAAATGTTTCTCCATCATCTAAGCTATATTCTAATTTTCCTGAAAATTCTTCCCCTTCCCATGGTTTATACTTTTCAAAATCAGAATATACTTTTCCATTTTTATTTTTGGAAATGCCATATAGCATATTTATTATAAAAGTAAGTATAGTTGATTTTCCAGATTCATTTTCTCCATAAACAATATTGATATTATCTTTAAATTCTATTTCTGCATCTTTTAGCTTACCATAAGCATTTACTTTTAATTGATTAATTTTCAACTTGTTTATCTTCCTTTCTTAATTATTCTAATGCTTCAAATGCAATTTCAATTGCCTTTTCAATTATTTCTAGTTGTTTTTCATCAGCATTTTCTTTTTCTTTTAAAATTTCTTTTGCAAACAACCCTTTTAATGTATAATCATTTGCTATTTTTTCTAAATCATAATTTACTTTTGTATGATCTCTAATTTTTATAATTCTTTCATTTTTTACTAATTTATATATTTCATATCTATCAATTTCAAAATTTCTTTTTCCAATTAATATAACTTTTATTAGTTGATTATCTGCAATTTCCAATGCATTTATTTTTTCAATAAGTTCATCTTTAGAAAAAATATTAGTTACATCAAATTCTATTTCTTCAAAATTTTCTTCACTTAATGAAATAAATTTAGTTTCTAATGATTTGTTTTTTTCTTCTATTTCTCCTACAATCATTCCATGCTCCCCTAGTTCATCAAATCCTAGTGAGATAAGAGAACCTGGATATACAATATTTTGATTATCATATGTATTATAATCTAATTTATGAATATGACCAGTTGCAACATAATCAAATCCTTTTTCTTCTAATAATTTTCTAGGTATAGAATTATATTGTTTTTCTTCTAAATTTGCTCCATCTATTGTGCTATGAATTACTAATATATTAGTCTTTTCTTTATCATCAATTTCTAAATTTTCAATTCCACAATCTGTACAGTAAAAGTCGTCAAAACCATATCCATATATATCAGTATTTTCTAAAGATATTTTTTCAATTCTAGAGGAAAATATGTGTACATTTTCATTCCATTGAAATTGATTATAGTAAGAATTTTTGATGTATGGGTCATGATTCCCTGGACTTATGTATATTTTTGTTTCAGGAATTTCTTTAAATAGATTATTAATGTATTCTATTGTAGATTTTCTAATATATTGATGTTCATATAGGTCTCCTGCAATAAATAAAAATTCTATATGGTTTTCTTTTATATATTCAATTACTTTTTTAAATACTCTTCTTTGTTCTAGTCTTTTCATATCTCCTAAATTTTCTCTATCTGATAGGTTTATAAAAGGACTATCAAAGTGTATGTCTGCTATATGTATAAATTTCATTAATTCGCTTCCTTTTTTCTTTTTTTATATTTATGATTGTATATGAATTACTACTTTTTTTCAAGTAGTAAAGCGAAAATTTTTTTGGAATTAAATGTCACATTGGGGATGTTTCTTTTTTGTCGCATTGGGGACGTTTCTTTTTGAGACATTTTTGAGGGAATTTACATCCCTCAAAAAATGTCTCAAAAAGAAACGTCCCCAATGCGACAAAAAAGAAACATCCCCAATGGTTTAGTCTTCATCTAATGGTCCAAATAATTCATCAAATTTTGCTTCTAACTCTTTTTGTAAATCATACATATCATCTTTTTCTGTTTGATTTGGCTCTTGTGGTAAAACTGGTGCATCATTAAAATTATTTGAGCTAACAGATGTTGATGTTTTATTTACTGTTTGAGGTTCTTTCATATTTTTTGTTGAATTCATATCATTTGACTGTTCTTGTTTTTCTTTATCTGATTGTGTATCATCTTCAAATAAATCATCTAAAGATTCTACTTTTAAATTGTTAACTTTTTCATCTTTTTCATCTTCTGGAACATATGGATTATATGGATTATATTTTCTCCATGTACCTCTTTCAATTTCTCCAATATCATTATGGCTAATTTCAAGTCGTTGCATATCTTTTGCCATTGGATGTTTGAAATAGTAAAATTTCTTTGCTTTTACTGGTTTTATACCTTTTTCATAAATAATACACTCATCATTATCCATTCTTCTTAATTCGTCTGGTGTCATTAATGCTCTTGCCATAACTTGGTCTGATACACTTTTTCCTGTTCTCCAGTTTTGTCTATCTCTGTTAATAGATGTGCTATCTCTTTCTATTGTCTTTTCCCCTAATGCTTTTGAGAAATATTCTACTGTTTTATATGAGTTACTTCCTAAAAATACATGTGTATCACAGTTACCCATGATAGTTTCATATGATTTTTCATAAACAGCTTCTAATTGGTCTATGTTTTGTAAAATAACACTAAATGATAGATTTCTACTTCTAGATGTTGAAATCTTTTTATCAAAGTCTGGTATTTTTCCTATGTTTGCAAACTCATCTAGTATAAAGAATGTTTGTGTTTTTAATTTACCACCATTTTGGTCTGCATAATCATATAATTGTTGTATCATTTGGGCAAAAAATATTGTTAGTAAAAAGTCATATGCTGTATGTGTATCTGATGATATAACATATACTGCTGTTTTTTCATTTCCTATATCTTCAAATCTAATAGTGTCTGTTGATGTTAGTTCTGCAATTTCTTTTGAGTCAAATTTACCTAGTTTTGATTGCAAAGAACTCAATATAGAACTATATGTTTTTTCTGGTGCTATTTCAATGGATTTATAGTTCATTCTTGCTGGATGGTCATATGGTAATTGGCTCATCAGTTCTGTTAATAAATTGCTTCCACCATTTGTGTTAGCAGCCCTAACTAATTCTGCACAACTTGCTAAATTTTGTTCTTCTTCAGGTCTTGTTGCCATTAAATAATATATTAATGCTTTTAATAACATTTCTGCTGAATCGTCCCAAAATGGGTCTGCACTACCACCTTCAGATTTTTGTCCTTTTACAATTGTATTTGCAATAACATCAACATCTAATCCTGATGATACATGCATTAATGGATTATATCCATCACTATATTGTGGTCTTACTAGATTTAGTACTTTAATTTTATAACCATGTGCTTTTAAGTATCCTGCTGTTCTATCATATAGTTCTCCTTTTGGGTCTGTGAATATATATGAACCTAGCATCTGATAAGCATTAGGAATTGAGTATGATGCAGATTTACCAGAACCTGATCCGTCCAACAACTAATACATTAACATTTCCTTGCTTATTTACTGGTAAATAATTGTTTTCTGCTAAGATTAATCCTTTATTTTTACTTAATATTCTATATTGTTCTCCTCTTTGACTCCAGTCACTTGAACCATGCTCTATATCAGAAAACTCATTTTTAGGTGCTGATTTGACAAATCCTATAAAGAAAAATAATGAAAAAAAGATAGTAACGACAATTAGAGTAGAAAAATAATTACCCATGGCACCTTCTGTCATTACAGTTCCAAATGTACTAAGTGGATGTGTAATACAGGTTCCAAATGTTGTTATCCATGTTTGTAAATCAAATTGTCCACTTGTATTTGCTTGAAAAGTACTATGTGCAATAGGCGTAACAAATACTATGGCTATAAATATCCATAGTATTGCAAAAATTATAAAATTAGTTCTATTTCTTCTTATTGCTCCTTCTATTTTGTAATTCACTATAAATCACCTACTCTTTTGTATTTATATTTCTTTATCATCTGTTTCTTTTCTTCTACTATTTAGTTTGTTGTTATTATTAATATCTTGCAATCTTTTTATGTTTTTAACATCTGTTGGAGATTTAGTTGATTCTATAATTTTTCCATCTGTTGATTTTCTTGTAATTGTTCCATCTTCTTGTAATATGGTTTTTACATTACTAGCTGTAGCATCAATTACAGGTACACCTGAAGTTTCTATATTTTTTTTGTCATGTGCAATATCTTCTAATTCTTCCTTGTTTTTTCCCATATCTAACTCTATATACTTTTGTACAAAATAACAACAACATAATACTTTATCATCGTTTAATTCCGAATTTTGCATTGGTTTTGGATTATTCATTTAAACTTTCCTCCTTAATCCTCTTTTTTGTCTCTGATTTCAAAGGCAAAATAAGGTTTGTTTGGTTTTAATTTACATTTTCCTTTAACTTCATCTGTTTTTTCATCAAAATAAAGTACAGGTTTTACTTCTTCTGTTGTTTCTGGGTCAATAATACAAATCGGTCTCTTCAAATTTGGTGTATATTTGAAATCTTTAATTTCTGTTTCATTTTCTGAGTATATACTATCAAATTTCAATGGCATTGGTTTTTTACTGATAGAAACTTTATTACCTTCCAAAATAGCAGTATTGACAACAACTTTATCTTGTCCAAAAGATAAAATAACTAATTCATCTTGGTCTACTGATGGAAAATCCACATAAAAGGTTTTTCTAATCATTTCCCCTCTTATTTCATCTGTTGATTCTAACCTTTCTAAAACATATTTAGGATATTCTTTTGCAAGTTCTTTTGGAGTTTTGATAATTTGATAAATAACAGTACTGACTCCTTTTGGGTCTGTGATACTAAAGCTTTTTCCTTCCCATGTCTCCATTTTTTTACCTCCATTTCTATGTTTTTTAGTCCATAGCTCGTCATTTGTTATTTTACATAAATTTATTTTTTATTATCAAATTATATATTTGTTATTTTTAATTTTATCATTTGTTTTAATCTAAATTTTGCATAAATATTTGCATTTCACTCATTATTTATTTTACAGGAAAATATTTATATTGTCAATATAAATTAATGTATTATGTAAATTTTCTTTTGCCTATATTATAATTTACTCATTTCTTGGATTAAATGTAGATATTTTATTTAATTGCTCAAATACCTTTCTTTCTTCATCTGTCAGTTTTTTTGGTACCATGATTTTTACTTCAGCAATTAAATCTCCTCTAGCACCTTTTCCGTCTTTATATCCCTTTCCTGGTATTCTAATTTTTTCTCCACTTTGTATACCTTGAGGAATATATACTTTTGTCTCTTCATCAATAGATTGAATATTTACTCTTGTTCCTAGTGCTGCCTCCCATGGAGTTATTAATAAATCCGTATGTAAGTCTGCTCCTTGCAATTGAAATTTTTTATCGTTTTTTATGTTGATTTTTATTAATAAATCTCCATTTTTAGCACCATTTATACCTGGTTTTCCTTGCCCTATTAATCTTATTTTCTCACCATTTCTGATTCCTTGTGGTACAGTAACTGTAAATGTTTTCATCTTTCCTTCTACTGTTCTCAATGATATTTTTTTATCTAATCCATGATATGCTTCATAAATACTTGTACTTATTTCTGTTTCAACATTTTCTCCTCTTACTGGTACTTTTCCAGTTTTTTCAATCGTATCATTTGCATTTTGTTTTATATTTCCGAAAAACATTTTAACAATAGAGTCTTTACCTTGAAAATGAAATTGTTTATTTGCTAAATTATGTGCATTCCATATTCTATCATATTTTCTTTTAGAACTTGGTATAGATAAAATCCTATAAGCTTCATTTATATCTTTTATACGATCTTCTGCTAAATTATCACCTACATTAACATCTGGATGATATTTTTTAGCCGCATTTCTATATGCTATTTTTACTTCATCAATAGAAACTTTACTAGTTTCTAATCCCAAAATTTTGTAATAATCTTTATAAACCATTTGACATCCTCCCCAATAATTAGGTGTTTTCATTATATCACAAAAATTAAAAAAATCCATAGTTTTATGGATTTTTTTTAATAAATCTGTATATGTGTCAATGATGTGAAACAAACTTTTATAAAAAAATTTGTAGTATTA
>CAYVCM010000019.1:0-22013 GCA_964449925.1 uncultured Clostridium sp. | reverse complement strand
GCAGTTTTTTCATCAGAATGTAATGCATTTTCTAAGAAGTCAGGATGATTAATTAAAAATTGTTTCATTGTTTCATCAGGATTTTCAAAGAATTTTTTAAGCATTTCTAATTGATTTTCATTGATAATTTTATTTTTGTAAGCTGTTTCAAATAATGTATTATCAACATTAACTAGAGAAAAAGCTTTTACTCCTTCAGCTTCTATTTTTTCTTTTCCACCTTGCATACGGTCAACAACAACACAAGACCAACACATTTGTCCACCTATATTTTTAATAGCAGGTATCCAAGCTCTTATATAACTAGAAGCAACAGTTATCAAATCGGCAATATGTAGTACCTTTTTATTTTCAATATTTGTTACACTTTCTGTTTTTTCAAAATTGCTATCACTTACAACAGTTGATAAATCTTTGTAAATAGAAATATGTGGCTTGTCCAAAAGATAAGCAATCATATTTGAAAAAAACCAATCTCTTCTTTCACCACCAGAGATATAATCAACTTCAGATACATCTATATTTTTTATAATATAGTCTTTCATAAAATCTATAACATTATGATAAATTTCGTTTTCATTATATTGTTTTAAAACTTTTTGAAATACTTTTTCTGGCAAAGTTGCTTTATCAGATAGACATTCATCGATGAAAGACAATAATTCAGTAGCATCTTTTTCGCTTCCATATAGAAAATGAGTATTGATAAAATATGGACCTATTTTACCAGATGTGTACCAAAAAGGTTTATCTTCTTCACAAAATCTTACAGCTTTTGTTTCAAATAAATATGACATAATATCAGACATAAAAAATTCCTCCTTAAATTTTTCTAAAAATATATTAATATAAAAAGGAAGATAAGTCAAGAGTGTCTCATTGGGGACGTTTCTTTTTGGGACATTTTTGATGATTTTTTGCTCCGTCCCCAAAATCATCACTCCGCCCCAAATCATCAAAAATGTCCCAAAAAGAAACGTCCCCAATGAGACACTCTTGACTTTTTATATATTTTTCTGTATATTATTAAAAGATAAAAATAAAGGAGGAAAATATGAAAAATTTAATTGATATCAAAGATTTATCAAAAGAAGAAATTGACGAACTAATTGATGTGGCAAAAGATATTATGGCAAACAAAGAAAAATATGCAAAAAAATGTGAAGGAAAAAAAATAGCAACATTATTTTATGAGCCAAGTACTAGAACAAGACTAAGTTTTGAAGCTGCTATGCTAGATTTAGGAGGTAATGTATTAGGATTTTCTTCTGCAAATACTAGTTCTGCTTCAAAAGGAGAAACTGTTGAAGATACAGTAAGAATGGTAGGAGGATATGCAGATATTATTGCTATGAGACATCCAAAAGAAGGAGCTCCATTTGTTGCTTCAATGAAAGCAGAAGTACCAATTATTAATGCAGGAGACGGAGGACATTGTCATCCAACACAAACTCTAACAGATTTATTAACAATTCAATGTGAAAAACACAGATTATCTGATTTAACAATAGGTATCTGTGGTGATTTAAAATTCGGAAGAACTGTTCATTCATTAATTACAGCTATGAGTAGATATAATAATATTAAAATCGTATTAATTTCACCAGAAGAATTAAAATTACCAGATTATATAAAAACAGATGTATTAGAAAAAAATAACATGGAATATGTAGAAACAAACAATATGGAAAAATATATGCCAGAATTAGATATATTATATATGACAAGAGTACAACAAGAGAGATTTTTCAATGAAGATGATTATATCAGATTAAAAGATTACTATATTTTAAATATGGAAAAATTAGAAACTGCTAAAAAAGATTTGTGTATTATGCACCCATTACCAAGAGTAAATGAAATAGCAGTAGAGATTGATGATGACCCAAGAGCATGTTATTTCAAACAAGCAAAATATGGTAAATTTATTAGAATGGCATTAATCTTAAAATTGTTAGAAATAAAATAATTTTAATAGAAGCATATTTTAGGAATTTCAAATTAAAATGTTTGTCAAAAGCAAAAATTTAAAAATAAAAATAATGTAGAAAGGAATTTTGATAATGAATATAGATAGTATAAAAAATGGATATGTAATAGACCATATAGAACCAGGAAAAAGTTTTGAAATATACAATTATTTAAATTTAGGAGATTTAGACACATCTGTTGCAATTATAAAAAATGCAAAAAGTAATAAAACAGGAAAAAAAGACATTATAAAAATTGATGAAAACTTAGATATCAATTTAGATATATTAGGATATTTAGATGCAAAAATTACAGTAAATAAAATCAAAGATGGAAAGATTATAGAAAAATATCATCCAAAACTTCCAGAAAAATTAGTAAATGTTGTAGAATGTAAAAACCCAAGATGTATTACATCTATTGAAAAAGCATTACCACATGTATGCAATTTAACAGATAGAGAAAAAGGTGTATATAGATGTAAATATTGCGAAGAGCAAGTTAATAAATAATAAAATTTATTGATGACATAGATAGAATATTTATATAAATATTCTATCTAAAAATATATAAATATAAATTTCAATTAATAGAGATGGAGGTATTAAAATTGAAACTACTATTAAAAAATGGAAATGTGATTGATTACAAAAATCAATTAAATGATATATATGACATTTTAATTGAAGATAACAAAATTATAAAAATTGAAAAAGACATAAGTGAAAGTGTAGACAAAGTGATAGATTGTACAGACTTAAAAATCATACCTGGAATGATAGATGTTCATTGTCATTTAAGAGAACCAGGAGGAGAACATAAAGAAACAATTGAAACTGGTTCAAAAAGTGCTGTTGCAGGTGGATTTACAACTATCTGTCCAATGCCAAACACAAAACCAACACCAGATAATGTAGAAACATTAAACTATATTATAAACGAAGCAAAAAGAGTTGACTTATGTAATATATATCCATATGCATCTGTTAGCAAAGGCGAAAAGGGAGAAGAACTAGTTGATTTTGAAGAATTAAAAAAAGCAGGAGCAATAGCATTTTCTGATGATGGAATGCCAGTAGTAAATAGTAGAATGATGAGACAAGCAATGATAGAAGCAGATAAATTAGGAACTTATGTAGCATCACATTGTGAGGAAAAATCTGTATCAGCTGGTGCAATAAATGCAGGAAAAGTAGCAGACCAATTAGGTGTACAAGGAGTATTACCAGAAGCAGAAGAAATTATGGCAGCAAGAGAAATTGTAATATCAGAAACAAATAATGTTAGAGGACATATTTGTCATATTAGTACAAAAACAAGTAAAGATATGATTAGAGATGCTAAAAAAAGAGGAGTTAAAATTACTTGTGAAACTTGCCCACACTATTTTACATTTACAGTTGATGAAGTATTAAAATCAGGAACAAATGCAAAAATGAATCCTCCATTAAGAGAAGAAAAAGATAGACAAGCTATTATAGAAGGACTAAAAGAAGGAACTATTGATTGTATAATAACAGACCATGCACCACATGCAGAATCAGAAAAAGATGTAGAATTATCAAAAGCACCAAATGGAATTATCGGATTTGAAACAGCACTTCCTGCTGAAATTATGAATTTAATAGACCCAGGACATATAGATTACTTAAATCTAGTAAGACTTACATCATATACACCATCAAAGCTATTACATATTGATAATGAAAGAGGTAGTATTGAAGTAGGAAAGATGGCAGATATTACAATATTTGATCCAAACGAAGAATATGTATACACAAAAGACATGATAGTATCAAAATCAAAAAATAGTCCATTTATAGGAAAAAAATTAAAAGGAAAAGTAAAATATACAATAGTAAACGGAAAAATTGTATATCAAGGTTAAATCATCACTTGCTCTGTTCCGAACAGTTCACAAAATATAGAAAGGAATGAAAAAAATGACAAATGCAATGGACAGATTAATAGATAAAATTAAAGAAACCAATAACCCAACTGTTATGGGATTGGATCCTAGATATGAAATGATACCAAAGTGTATTAGAAATAAATATGAAGAAAATTTAGAAGGTGTAGGGAAAGCAATTATAGAATTTAATAAATCATTAATTGATGCAACTTATGATATTATACCAGCTATAAAACCACAAATTGCATTTTATGAAATGTATGGTTTAGAAGGAATGAAAGCTTTTGAGGAGACATGCAGATATGCAAAAGAAAAGGAAATGATAGTAATAGTAGATGCAAAAAGAGGAGATATTGGAAGTACAGCAAAAGCATATTCAAGTGCTTTCTTAGGAAAAACAAAAATAGGAGAAAAAGAAGAAAGCATTTACGATGTGGATTTTGTAACAGTAAACCCATATTTAGGAATTGATGGAATAAAGCCATTTATAGAAGATGCACAAAAATATGGTAAAGGTGTATTTATCCTTGATAAAACATCAAATCCATCTTCTGGAGAGCTACAAGATTTAAAGTTAGAAACAGGAGAAGAAGTATACACAAAAATTGCAGAACTTGTGGAAAAATGGGGAGAAGATTTAAGAGGAAAATATGGATATAGTAGTATTTCAACAGTTGTAGGAGCAACTTATCCAAAACAATTGCAAGATTTAAGAGAATTTGCACCACATACATTTTTCTTAATACCAGGTTATGGAGCGCAAGGTGGAAAAGCAGAAGATATAGCATTAGGATTTGATAAAGATGGAATTGGTGGAATTGTTAATAGTTCTAGAGGATTAATGTGTGCATATAAATCTGATTTATGGAAAGATAAGTATAAAGAAGAGGATTTTGCAAAAGCAACAAGAGCAGAAGCTATTAGAATGAGAGATGAATTAAATGGAGCCATTAGACAACTATAATATAGAAAGTTAAAATTTTGTCAAAAGTGATGAGAATAAATTAAATAAAAAGAAAATTGTATGATTATTTTGGAATAAAAGAGAATATAAAATGAAAGGTGGAAAATAAAAATGAAACCAGGTAAAGATTATATAGGTGTAGGTTGTCGGAGCATTTATAATAAATGAAAAAGAACAATTATTATTACAACAAAGAAACAAAGAACCAGAAAAAGGGTATTGGAGTATACCTGGTGGAAAAGTAGAGTGGATGGAAACATTTGAAGATGCAGTAAAAAGGGAAGTAAAAGAAGAATGTAATATAGAAATAAATGTAGAAAAACTATTAGGCATTTGTGACCACATTGTGAAAGATGAAAATCAACATTGGGTATCTCCAAGTTTTCTATGCAAAATAACAAAAGGAGAACCCAAAATCATGGAACCATCTAAACATACAGATATGCAATGGTTTAACTTAAATGCATTACCAGAAAAATTAACTATTACCACACAAGATGCCATTAAATCATATATACATATATAATTGATTAAATAAATAAAAATTCTGAGGAATGTCAAATAAACGAAATAAAAGGACATTTCTCAATTACCAAAGGAGGTAAATAATGCCAAAGCAAATATTAGCAAAATTGATAGAAAAAGAAGAAATTATTAAAGGAATTTATAAATTTAGTGTAAAGGCAAGTGAAATTGTAGAAACTGCCAAACCAGGAAACTTTATTGAAATTAGAGTAACAGATCAAGTAGAACCATTTTTAAGAAGACCAATTAGTATTTATAATTTAGATAGAAAAAATGGAGTTCTAGAATTTATTTTTCAAGTAAAAGGAAAAGGAACACAAATTTTATCTAGAAAAGAAATTGGAGACAAAATTGATATTATAGGTCCATTAGGTTATGGAACATTTAAAACAGATAAATTTAATAAAATTGCAGTTATAGGTGGAGGAATTGGAATATTCCCTTTATATGAACTTTCAAAAGAAGCAAAAATTGAGAAAAAGCAAGTACATTGCTATTTGGGATTTAGAAATAAAGATTTTGTTATGTTAGAAAAAGAGTTTGAAGAAGTAACAGATAATCTAGTTATTACAACAGATGATGGAAGTTACAAAAACAAGGGATTTGCAATTGATTATTTAATAGAAGACATGAAAAAAGAACACTATGATTGTATTTATGCATGTGGACCATTACCAATGTTAAAAGCAGTTCAAAAATATGCTATTGAAAATAATATTGAATGTCAAATATCATTAGAAGAAAAAATGGGATGTGGGTTAGGAGTATGTTTAGGATGTGCTGTTAAAACAGCAAAAAGTCCAAAAGATGCACCAGAATATTTCCATGTTTGTAAGGGAGGACCAGTATTTAACGCAAGAGATGTAGAAATATAGCAAATGATATATTAAATATTAAAAATCAAGATGATTAATTTAATAACAACACTAAAAATATAACGAAAAGGAAGTTATAGACATGCCAGGATTTACAATACATATTGCAATCGCAAAAGAATATGCAAAAAAACATAAACAAGAAATAAAAAATATAAATGAATTTATTGAGGGAACGATAGCTCCAGACTATATTCCAATAGAAAACAAAAATATTAATAAAAATATAACGCATTATGGATTTTGGGGAGATTGGACAAGAGATGACCAAAAAATATATTTAAACAAATTTATAGAAGACCCAAAAGTAGATTTAAACCAAGACTATTGGAAAGGATATTTTCTTCATATTTTAACAGATGACTATTTTGATAGAATTTATTTTAGAAAAGAAGCAAAACAGGCAAAAGAAAACCAAGAAACATTTCATGAGGATTATGATTGTTTAAATAAAGAATTAATAAAAAAATACCATATAGAAACTATGGAAAAAATAGAAAAGTTTATGAAGCAGATAGAAAAGAAACCTAAATATTTAAATTTAGAAAAAATAGAACAATTTATTGAAGAAATGTCAAATCTGGACTTGCAACAACAAGTAGAATTGATACAACAATAATAAGTAATAAAATTATGATAACAAAATGAAAAGGAGGAAAATAATGAATACGAAAGTAAATTTTGCAGGAATAGAAATGAAAAATCCAGTAACAGTTGCATCTGGGACATTTGGTTATGGAAGAGAATATGCAGACTTTTTCGATTTGGGAAAATTAGGAGCCATTATTACAAAAGGAACATCATTAAAACCAAAAAGTGGAAACAAGCCATCAAGAGTATATGAAACACCAAGTGGAATGATAAATAGTATTGGATTACAAAATCCAGGTGTTGAATATTTTGCCAACAATGATTTACCATTTTTAAGAAAATTTGATACCAAAATTATTGTTAATGCATGTGGAAGTTCAATTGATGAATATGTAGAATTGTGCAAGATATTAAATAATATGGATATTGATGGTGTAGAATTAAATGTATCTTGTCCAAATGTTAAAGAAGGGTGTATGGCATTTGGTAGTACTTATGAAGGTGTAAAAAAAGTAACAAGTGAAGTAAAAAAAGTTTTAGATAAGCCATTAATTGTAAAATTAACACCAAATGTAACAGATATTGCAAGTATTGCAAAAGGGGCAGAAGAAGGTGGAGCTGATGCTGTTTCATTAATCAATACATTATTAGCAATGAAAATTGATATTTATAAAAGAAAACCAGTTCTTGCTAATAATACAGGTGGATTATCAGGACCAGCAATTAGACCAGTAGCTGTAAGAATGGTATATCAAGTAGCACAAGCTGTAAATATTCCAGTTATGGGATTAGGTGGAATTGTATCAGGAGAAGATGCAATAGAATTTATGTTAGCTGGTGCAACAACAGTTTCAATTGGAGCTGGAAACTTTATAGACCCATATACAAGTGTGAAAGTTGTTGAAGGAATTGAAGAGTATATGAAAAAATGCAATGTAGAAGATATTAATGATATTATAGGAAAAGTTGAAATGAATTAAAAAAATACTTGAAAAGTATTCTTTTTTGGTATAGAATAAGAAAGGTCTGGAAAAGACTAAAAAGAAAAGTCAAAGACTTTTAAATATAAAGGAGGAATTATTATGTCAGTAAAACTAGGAATTAATGGTTTTGGAAGAATTGGAAAATTATCATTCCAAGCAGCATTAGCAAAAGAAGGAGTAGAGGTTGTTGCTGTAAACGACCCATTTGTTACAGCAGACTACATGGCATATATGACAAAATATGACACAGTACATGGAAGATTTAATGGAACAATAGAAGAAAAAGATGGAAACTTAGTAGTAAATGGAAAAGAAATAAAAGTATATAATGAAATGGACCCACACAACATACCATGGGGAGAACTAGGAGTTGAATATGTATTAGAATGTTCAGGAGTATTTACAACAATGGAAAAAGCACAAGCACACATAGATGCAGGAGCAAAACAAGTTGTTATCAGTGCTCCATCAAAAGATGCACCAATGTTTGTTATGGGAGTAAACAATACAGAATACAAACCAGAAATGAATATAGTATCAAATGCATCATGTACAACAAACTGTTTAGCACCACTTGCAAAAGTTATTAATGATAAATTTGGTATTACAGAAGGATTAATGACAACAGTACATGCAACAACAGCAACACAAAAAACAGTTGATGGTGCTTCTAAAAAAGATTGGAGAGGTGGTAGAGCAGCAGCAGCAAATATTATCCCATCTTCAACAGGAGCAGCAAAAGCAGTTGGAAAAGTTATTCCATCATTAAATGGAAAATTAACAGGTATGTCATTCAGAGTACCAACAGTTGATGTTTCAGTTGTTGACTTAACATGTAATTTAGCAAAACCAACAACATATGAAGAAATTTGTAAAGCTATGAAAGAAGCTTCTGAAAATGAATTTAAAGGAATAATCGAATATACAGATGAACCAGTTGTATCTTCAGATTTCGTTTCAGACCCACATACATCAATCTTTGATGCTTCAGCTGGAATCATGTTAACAGATACATTTGTAAAATTAGTAGCTTGGTATGACAACGAATGGGGATATTCAAACAAATTGGTAGATTTAGCTTGCTATATTGCATCTGTAAAATAATAATATAAAAATCTAAAAAAAATCTAAAAATACATCGTAACAATCAAATGTCAAATTTTGAATAGTTATGATGTATTTTTTTTTTGAAAATTTAAGCAAAATTTAAGGTTAACAAATTAGAATAAAAGCCAAAGTTCAAGAAAGGAATAAAAACAATCATGAAAAACAAGAAAGTTAGAAGAATTTTATTAGTAATCGTTATGGTTATAATTTTTATTATAGGAATATTTGTAGGAAGTGCTGTAAGTAAAACAAATGTTAACCAAACAAGTGATACAGAAACAACCACACAAATTGTAGAAGTAGAAGTTGGCACACAAACAATAGAAAATACATTAACCAGTTCAGGAGAAATTGCTTCTAGTGGAAGCGAAACACTTTCATTAGACACAAGCAAATATTTTGAAACGATGTGTGTGGAAGAAGATGATATAGTATCAGCAGGAGAAAATATTTTAGAATATACAGATGGAACATATTTAACAGCAGAATATGACTGTTTAATTAGTACATATTCTGTTCCAGAAACAGATGCTATATGTACATCAAGCAATTATATAACTGTACAAAATTTAGAAACAATGACAATGAATTTACAAATTAGTGAAGATGACATTAATAGTATATCAAAAGGGCAAGAAGTAGAAATAGAATTATCTGCTATTGAAGATACAACATACACAGGAACAATCACAAGTGTTAGCAGTATTGGAACTTATTCAACCAGTGGAACAACATTTTCTGCTGTTGTGACATTCGAAAACGACGGAAATGCTAAAATAGGAATGTCAGCATCATGTACAGTGACATTAGAAAAAGCAGAAGACTGTATAGCAGTTCCAATAGAAGCTGTACAAACAGAAGATGGCCAAAAATATGTTGTAGTTGTAAATGAAGATGGATCAACAACCAATATTAACATTGAAACAGGTATCTCAAATGATTCTTATGTGCAAGTTACATCAGGATTAAGTGGGGGAGAAACCATACAAATGGTACAGACTGTAACAACTACATCAATGTCTGATAGTTCAGGTGAAATGCCAAATGGTGATATGCAACAAGGAGAGCGTTCAGGTGGAGGAGACATGGCAGGTGGACCAAGTATGGAAGGAACATCAAGTGAA
Organism: uncultured Clostridium sp.; assembly: GCA_964449925.1. Classification (GTDB taxonomy): domain Bacteria; phylum Bacillota; class Clostridia; order TANB77; family CAG-508; genus CAG-269. Next base: position 11,961 of record CAYVCM010000019.1, on the reverse strand, counting down.
GGTATGCAAATGCCAGGAGGAGAATAAGCCTATGAGTATGATTGAATTAAAAAAACTAAATAAAAGTTTTCATATGGGAGAACAAGAAATCAAAGCAATAGATAATATTGATTTTACAGTAGAAAAAGGAGAATTTGTAGCCATTATTGGACCATCTGGTTCAGGAAAATCTACATTAATGAATATATTGGGATTGTTAGATGTACCAGATAGCGGAGAATATTTGTTAGATAATTCATTAGTAAATACTTTAACAGATAATCAATTAGCAGAATTAAGAAATCAAAAAATAGGTTTTATTTTTCAAAACTTTAATTTGTTATCTAAATTTAATGCTATTGAAAATACAAAAGTACCTTTAATGTATAAAGGTGTAAACAATAAAGAAGCAGATAAAATAGCCTATACTTATTTAGAAAAAGTAGGACTAAAGGGAAGAGAAAAACACTTACCAAATCAATTATCTGGTGGACAACAACAAAGAGTAGCTATTGCAAGAGCATTGGTAAATCAACCAGAAATTGTCTTAGCAGATGAGCCAACAGGTGCATTAGATTCCAAAACTAGTGTAGAAATCATGGATATATTACGAACACTAAATGAAAGTGGGCAAACAATTATATTGATTACACATGATATTCAAGTAGCTAAAAAAGCAAAGCGAATTGTTAGAATTGCAGATGGTAAGATATATGAGGAAAGCGAGGGAATATAATTGAAGTTTTACAGTATTTTAAAATCAGCATTAAACAGTATTATAAATAACAAATTACGTTCATCCCTAACAGCTTTAGGTTTAATTATAGGAATTGCATCTGTTATTATTCTTGTAGGAATTGGAGATGGAGCCAGTAGTAGTGTAACAGAAGAAGTACAATCCTTAGGAACAGATATTATTACAGTCAATATTTCTTCAGAAGATGTAAGCTTTGAATATAGTGAATTAGAAGATATTAAAGAAATAGGAAATATTTCTAATATAGCACCATACAAAAGTGTAAGTGCAACAGTTACCAGAGAAAGTACCACAGCATCACAAAGTAATTTGATGGCTGTTGATGATAATTATTTACAAGTAACAAATACCAGTTTACAAGAAGGAAGAACTATTTCCATTATAGATGTTGAAAATCAAAGTAAAATTTGTATTTTAGGAAGTGAAATTGCTACTACATTGTTTAGCTTATCTGACCCAATTGGAGAAGAAATTAAGGTTGACGGAGATAAATATACTGTTGTAGGTGTATTAGAAGAACAAGGAACTTCTATGGGGAATGATATTGACAACATGATTTTAATTCCAATTACTACAGCAAAGTATTTAGGAGAAGATACTAATATTAACAATTTGTATATAAAAGTAGAAAATGAAGATATGTTAGAACAAACCATAAATGACTTAGAAAATTATATTAGACAACACCTAGAAATATCTACAAGCTATTTTAGTGTATCATCACAAGATTCTGTGATTGATACAATGGAAAGTGTTACTAATACGATGTCATTATTACTAGGGGGAATTGCTAGTATATCATTAATTGTAGGTGGCATTGGAGTTATGAATGTTATGTTAGTATCTGTAACAGAAAGAACCAAAGAAATTGGTATTCGAAAGTCATTGGGAGCGAAAAGCAGAGATATTTTATTGCAATTCTTAGTAGAAGCACTTGTATTAAGTCTTTTAGGAGGCATTATTGGTGTGGCTTTAGGATTTATTATCGGAAATATTGTTGAAAAATTTGATTATACATTTCAACCTAGTGTTTCTATAGTATTAATAGCATTTTCATCAAGTGCTATGATAGGATTGGCATTTGGTATTTTCCCAGCATACCGAGCTGCCAAGTTAAATCCAATTGAAGCATTAAGAACAGAATAATAAATAGAAAAAATATAAAAGTTTGCTATTATAAATGCAAATTAATAATAAGAAAGGAATGTGATAGCCTATGAAAAAAGTGAATTATGTATTTATCATTTTACTTATAATGGCAACCTGTATGCCAATAATTAGTTGGGCATTTGATACATCAAATGAAACAATAGATGAAAATACAACATTTTTTAAAGTAGAAAAAGAAACAACATCTCCAGGAGAAACTATTCAAATGTATTTGTATTTAGATGCTATTACATACGAAAATTATCAATTTTCTTTAACTTCAAATGTAAATCTAGAAACTATTACCACACAGGATGATATTGAAACAGAAATGATAGATAATGCATTTGTGATTGAAGGGAATACAAGTCAATCAACTATTTCACAAATTACATTAGCATATACAATACCAACAGATATAGAAATTGGAACAATTTTGGAATTGACAGCAATTATAGAAGAAATTGATATACAAAATGATGAAGGTGAAAGTGTGAATACTACAGAATTAGAAGAGGAAACCATAAATAATTCAGAAGAGGTGACAGTATATATCAAAATTGTAGAACAAAGTGATGAAATTATTACAAGTACAGAAAATGAAGAAAATAGCACTGATACTACAAAAATAGATAATACTATGGAATGGAATGAAACAAACACACAAGAGCAAAACAGTATGCAAAATACTATGCAATCAGCTAGTGATATGATGCAAGATAGTAATCAAACGACAACTACTACTTTATCACAAACAGCGGGAACATTAGATACACAAACAATGAGTAACACAGACACTTATAGTGGTGAAAGCAATAACTATTTAAGTAATCTATATGTAGAAGGTTATACATTAAACACAGCGTTTTCAAAAACAAACACAACCTATTTTATTTATGTAGATAGTGATATCACAACTTTAGACATTGATGCAGAAGCAGAAGATGAAAATGCAAGTGTTACCATATATGGAAATACAGATTTACAATCAGGAACAAATAAAATATTAATATCTGTAACCGCTGAAAATGGTGATGTGAAAACATATAGGATATATGTGGAAAAAGATGCATAAATGTAAGAAAGGAATGAAAATAAGATGAAGAAAAAAGCCATAAAGTATAGCATATTAGTCTGTATTTTCATCATCATCATTGTAGGTATTATATATAAAGTCAATGGCGAAGAGGAAGACGAAACTACTACTGTATCAGAAACAGAAGTTATCAAAACAGATATTTTAAATACCTTATCAACTTCTAGTTATATATCTACGGCATTAGAAGAAAATAAACAACTACACACAGGCTATTATTTTAGTGAAATATATGTAGAAGAAAATGAATATGTAGCACAAGGCACAGAAATTTTACAATATACAAATGGAGAATCCTTAGTAGCACCATATAATTGTGTAATTACATCTATAATGGTTCCAAATAGTGGAGAAATCTGTACAAATAATCACTACATTACCATTCAATCAACAGATACATTACAAATGAGTTTACAAATAGAAGAAGACGAATTAGATATTGTTTATGTAGGGCAGGAAGCACAAATAGAAATAGAAGCATTAGACAAAACTGTAACTGGATATGTGACTAAAATTGATAATACAGCTACATATTCATCAAGTGGTTCTAACTTTGGTGTAGAGGTAGAATTTGAAAATGATGGAGATATTCTTTTAGGTATGTCTGCAACATGTTCTATTGTATTAGAAAAAGCAGAAGATGCGATTGCAGTTGCTAATGAAGCCATACAAGAACAAGGTGGCAAAAAATATGTAACTGTACAAAATGAAGATGGAACAACAGAAGATGTAGAAATAGAAACAGGTATTGAAAATGATGCTTATACAGAAGTTATATCAGGTCTTAATGAAGGTGATATTGTTTTAATAATAGAAGAAGAAACAGAAGAAACTAATACAGGAGGGCAAATGCGTGGAGGTGGAAACATGGAGCAAAATCAAGGAATGGATGAAATGCCAAGTGGAGAAGCACCTAGTGGAGACATGGGAGGAGAAGCACCAAGTGGTGGCGACATGCAGATGCCAAATAATTAATAAAATATACGGTACAGTTTTTACTATCTCTTAGTTTGCTAAAAAAGCGACTGGGAATGTTTATATAATAAAATGAAGAAGGGAGGTGATAGTTATGAAAGATAAACTTATCACATTAATTATTGGAATTCTTATTGGAGCTATTATCACAACAACAGGATTTTTAATATATAATAAATTTTTTGTAGGAACACAAAGTGGCGAAATGGGAATGGAACAAAATGGTGATATGGGAGAAGCACCAGATGGAGACATGGGAGAAGCACCAGACGGAATGGGTGGTGGTGATGGTGAAGAACCACCAGAAATGCCAGACGGAGAAAATGGTGAAGCACCAGAATCAAATAGTAATAGTTCAGACGAAACAACATAGAAAATATAGTTGACAATAGTTTCATTCATTATAAAATATGGCAAATGAAAAATAAGAATTATTTGATTTAAAAGAATTTCAAATCTTAGTATTTTAAAAAATACTAAAATTTGAAGAAAGGAATGAATTTAGTATGAAAAATAAAACAGCAATTCAAGTAATTGTTATCATCATTTTGGTTGTTATTTTAGGAATTCTTGTAACATTTACAATAGATGCTATTAATGAAAATCAATCAGGACAAAGAGGAAATAGAGGAATGAATGAACAAAATGATGATATGGGAGGTAATACGAGTGACAGCACATCTATTAGTTATACAGGTGTAACAGAAATCACAGAAGATACTTCCTTAGAAAGTGGAGAATTTATATCAGAGACAGCAGATGAAAATGCAATCCTAATCAGTGGTGACATTGATGTATCTCTATCTAATATAACAGCTACTAAAACAGGAGACTCAGATGGAGGAGATGATACAAGTTTTTATGGTATAAATTCTGCCATCATAGCGAAAAGTGGAGCAAATGTAACTATTAGTAATATAGAAGTTACTACAAATGCAACAGGGGCAAATGGAGTATTTTCATATGGTGGTTCTGCTACAACTAATAATACTTCTAGTGATGGAACAACAGTTACTATTAGTGATTCTACAATTACAACAACAGAAGATAATTCTGGAGGAATAATGACAACAGGTGGAGGTATAATGTATGCAAACAATCTTACAATAAATACTGCTGGTATATCAAGTGCAGCTATCAGAACAGATAGAGGTGGTGGAACTGTCGTAGTAGATGGTGGAACATATACTACAACAGGAGCAGGTTCACCAACAATTTATTCAACAGCAGATATTACAGTAAGTAATGCAGAGTTGAATGCAGAAGTAGCTGAAGGTATTGTAATAGAAGGAAAAAATAGTGTTACAATAGAAAATTGTAATTTGACAGATAGTAATACAAAATTAAATGGACAATCTACAACATATAAAAATATCTTTTTATATCAATCTATGAGTGGAGATGCTGCAGATGGTGATACAGAATTTACAGCAACAGATTGTACAATTACAACAAATAATGGGGATTCATTTTATGTAACTAATACAACAGCTATTATTAATTTAACAAATAATACAATTGTTAATAATGATTCAGATGGAAATCTTTTAAGAGCACAAGCTGATTCATGGGGTAATTCTGGAAGTAATGGTGGCGAAGTTATTTTAAATGCTACTAATCAAGAGTTACTTGGTAATATTGTGATAGATGATATTAGCACATTAGAAATGACTTTAGAATCAGGTAGTTATTTTGAAGGAATAATAAATGGTGATAATACAGCTGAAAGTATTGAACTAGTGTTAGATGAAAGTTCTTCTATAAAGTTAACAGGTGATTCTTATGTAACATCATTGGTAGATAGTGATTCTTCTTATAGTAATATTGATTTAAATGGTTATACATTATATGTAAATGGTGTTGCACTTGAAAAATAATATGCTAAAACAAATATAAAAAGTTGGGAGTTTCCCTATTTTACTTAGAGACCTCCCACACCATTATATATAATATAAAAAATGAAACAATTTTGCGTATCTAAATTTGAGTATAGAAATTGTTAAAGAAAAAAGTGAGGAATGCTCATTTTGCTAATGCTTTATAGCAACAATGAGAGAGGCGCACTTTTTTCTTGTACAATTTCAAAGAACAATAGCAACATAACTTAAATATTATAACAATTTAGATTATCAATATGTTGCGTTATTGTTCTGCGCCAATTTTACTATGTAAAATTGTGTGCAACAATTGGAGCAAAGCGACTATTATGGTATAGAAAAATATTTTTCTATACCATAATAATTTGGCTTATACAAAATTGTGTAATGACTTTATATTATATATAATGGTGTGGGAGGTCTCTAAGTAAAATAGGGAAACTCCCAACTTTTTTTGTTAGTTTTAATATGTTATTCTTCTTCTAAAGTATAATTTAGAACATCTAAACTTATGTCTGCAATTAATTCAGCCGCATCAGTAACATTCTTAGTATATACACCAATCAAATAAGTAGATTCACCAAAAACAATACCATAATCATGCACATAACCATTATAGCTACCATACTTATGAGCAACATCATAATCATCAATATATTTCTTCAAATACAATCCATCAGAAGAAACTTTTAAATCTTCAATCAAATCTGTATAATCATCAATATTTGTATACAAATAATCTAAAATCTCAAAAGCATATTTTGCATAAGTCAAATTAGATTGGAAAAAGCTATCATCTACTTCTTCAGTTGTATACTTTTGATTAATTTGTTGTCTACAATTAATATATCCATAATAACTCATCAAAATATTAATAGCAGTATTATCACTATTAACAATACTTTGTTGTAACAAGAAATTTATTGGTACATAATCACCAGGTGAATAATATGATGCAGTTAATCCACCACCAGCTTCATAAGAACTAGAACTATATAATAAAGTATCTGTACCAGATAATGTTCCATCATTAATTTGATCATAGTATAACATAGCAACAGGTAGTTTAACAGTACTAGCAGCTGTAAATTGTGTCATTTCATTATAGAAATATTCTTTTCTTGTATCTACATTATAATAAAAGAAAGCAAAATTAGATTCAGTCAAATTATTTTCAAGAATATATGAATTTATTAACTCTGCAATACCTTCATCTTCAGAAAATTCAATTTCTTCTTCTTCCTCAATTTCAACTTCTGTTATAACAGTTTCATTATCTATATTAGCATCATCAGAAGATGCTATTTCTTCTTCAGTTGAATCAGAAAATATAGATTTTATAAACAAAACTAAAATAAATAAAATTAGTATCAAAAAAAAGATTTTTTTCTTAGAAATCTTTTTTGAATTCTTTTTATAATGTTTTCGTGTACTCAAATTTATCACCCCAAAAAACATTAACAAAGAAACATTAAAATAAACTTAAAATTTGATGAAAAATTAAAGTATTAATATAAATGTTACAATTCAGAGTTAATATGATACAAGGGGGGACGGAGGATACATTATTTTAAATTTCATAAATTCCTCGGCTCAATACAAATTTCAAGAACCTCTAAAATTTTTTTATGGCACCCTTTCACGTCAAGCGCGAACATTTTCCATAAAAAAATTTAAGAGGTTCTAATCATTTTCCAATCACATTCGTCATTTATTCAATTTAAAATAATGTATCCTCCGCCCCCTTGTATCATATTAACTCTGAATTGTAACATTTAATGAAAAGTGCTTAAACTTGCGAAAATATGTAGAATGAAATAAAAGAATATGATATAATCTAGAAGAATAAACCGTATGAATCAATATTTCTATTTAAGGAGGATACCTAAAATATGAAAATTTTAATTATAGAAGATGAAAAAACATTATCAAATACAATAAAAGAAATGTTAGAAAACGACTATAATATTGAGCAAGCTTTTGATGGAGAAGAAGGAGAATTATATGCAAAACAAGATATTTATGATGTAATTATTTTAGATTTAATGCTTCCAATCAAAGATGGATATTGTGTATTAGAAAATTTAAGAAAAGCAGGAATATTAACACCTATTCTCATATTAACAGCAAAAGACTCATTAGAAGATAAATTAAAAGGATTTAACAAAGGTGCAGATGATTATTTAACAAAACCATTTGCAAAAGAAGAATTAAAAGCAAGAATTGATGTAATGATTAGAAGAAATAATCCTAATTATTATAAAAAAGAAATTTTATTTAAAGACTTAAAACTAGATATGAATAACCGTAGGGCATATATAGGAGAAAACGAATTAAAATTACAAGGAAAACAGTTTGATATGTTAGAGTATTTAATTAATTATCAAAACAGAATTATTACAAAAGAACAAATCTTTGACAAAATTTGGGGATTTAATAGTGAAACAACAACAAATGTTGTAGAAGTGTATGCTAGTGGAATTAGAAAAGAACTAAAAAAATATCATTATGACCAATATTTTAAAACAATTAGAGGTGTTGGATATATGATAGCAGTAGATTAAAATATTAATAATTGTGACAGTAGATTATTAAGGTTTATGGGTAACCTTTTAAAAACCTAAATATATTATACAAGGAATGTAGCAAAATGAATGAAGAAGAAAAAGTAAAAAAACAAATCCGAACCAATATGTTATTAAATTTAATTACCTTTTCTATCATTTTTTATATACTAGGTATTGTTATTTATAATCAGTTTACAAATTCTGTATATAAATCTGCGGATTTAGAATTAGAACAATCTTTTCATCAGTTTAGAGAAGAACAATCTGATTCACCAAAAAAACCAATAAATAATCAGGGACAGGAAATGGAAAACATACATAGTGAAGAAGAAAGAGAACAAAATCCAAGATTAGTATATATAGAAAGAGATGCAGACGGAAATTTAATAGAAGATAGTGAACAAAATCAAACATTAAACACAATATTCACAAATGTTGAATTTGATAGCACGATTATTGATACTATATATCAAATAAATATTAATAATGAATATACATACAGAGGTATCAATTTTCAATTAGATAATGGTAATTATATGCAAGTTTTAATAAATGTAGATTCAGAAATTGATATGATACAAGAATTTAGAACAATATTAGTAATTGCATTAATTCTTAGTGTATTGATTATTATATTAGCAAGTTATATACTATCCAAAAAAACATTAAAACCAATTGTTGCATCATGGAAGAGGCAAAATCAATTTGTACAAGATGCTTCACATGAATTACGAACACCATTAGCAATTATTCAAGCAAAACAAGAAACATTATTAGAAAAACCAGATAGCAAAATTATTGATAATGCAGAAGAGATTAGTACAACATTGAAAGAAACACAAAGATTAACAAAATTGGTAAAAGAATTAATGGAATTAGCTAGAGGAGATTCTAAAAGTTTAGAACTACACAAAGAAACATTTAATCTAGATGAAGAGATACAAAATATTACAAATTTATATAAAGATGTAGCAACAGCAGAGAAAAAAGAATTTGTATTAGACTTAAACTTTAAAGAAAATATTGTAGCAGATAGTAATAAAATTAAGGAACTATTGGTGATTTTATTAGATAATAGTATAAAATATACAGAAGAAGGAGATAGTATAACTATAAAAACGCAAAAAAAAGATAATAAAGCGATATTAGAAGTTATGGATACAGGTATTGGTATTAGTAAAGAAGCACAAAAGCATATTTTTGAAAGGTTTTATAGAGAAGAAAAGTCAAGAGATAGAGAAAAAGGTGGTATGGGATTAGGGCTTTCTATTGCATATAATATTGTAAAATTGCATAAAGGCACTATAAAAGTGGATAAGAATAGAAAGAAAGGTACTAATATGATTGTAAAATTGCCATGTAAATAATTTAAAAAATATAATAATTTTCACTTGAAAACTAAAAAGAATTGCTATACAATAAAAGTTGCTAAAGGAAAAGAAATTTTATTAAGTACATTCAATAAAAATAATATTATATGAAGTGTAAAAGGAAAGGGAGGATTTACTATGAACAAAAAAACAGTAAAAGATATTGATTTGAAAGGAAAAAAAGTATTTGTTAGATGTGATTTCAATGTACCAATGGATGAGAATCAAAGCATAACAGATAATACAAGGATAGTAGCAGCACTACCAACAATTCAATATTTATTAGAACAAAATTGCAAATTAATATTAGCATCACATTTAGGAAGACCAAAAGGAGAATTTAAACCAGAATTTTCATTAAAACCAGTTGCCAAAGAATTATCAAAACTACTAGGAAGAGATGTCATAATGGCAAATGATGTTATTGGAGAAGATGCTACTAGTAAAGCAGAAAATTTAAAAGAAGGTGAAATTTTATTACTTGAAAATGTAAGATTTCATAAAGAAGAAACAGACAATGATCCAGAATTTTCTAAAAAATTAGCATCATTGGCAGAAGTATATGTCAATGATGCATTTGGAAGTGCACACAGAGCTCATGCTTCAACAACAGGAATCGCAAGTTATTTACCAGCCGTATCAGGTTTTTTAATTGAAAAAGAATTACAATTCTTAGGAAATGCTGTAAATAATCCAGAAAGACCTTTTGTAGCAATATTAGGAGGCGCAAAAGTATCTGATAAAATTAGAGTTATTGATAATCTATTAGAAAAAGTAGATACATTAATCATTGGTGGAGGAATGGCATATACATTTTTCAAAGCACAAGGATATGAAGTAGGAAAATCTATTTGTGAAATAGATAAACTAGACTTAGCAAAAGAAGCAATGGAAAAAGCAAAACAAAAAGGTGTAAAATTAATGCTTCCAGTAGATACAAAAATAGGTAAAGAATTTAAAGCAGACACAGAAAGTAAAGTTGTAAAATACACAGAAATTCCAGCTGATTGGGAAGGATTTGATATTGGACCAGAAACAATAAAAATGTATGAAGAAGAACTAAAAACAGCTAAAACAGTAGTATGGAATGGACCTTTAGGTGTATTTGAATTTGATCAATTTGCTGTTGGAACAAATGCAATTGCAAAAATATTATCAGAAATTGATGCAACAACAATTATAGGTGGTGGAGATTCAGCAGCAGCAGTTAAAAAAGCAAAATTAGAAGATAAAATGACACATATTTCAACAGGTGGTGGAGCTTCGCTTGAATTCTTAGAAGGAAGGAAATTACCAGGAATTGAAGCTTTAATGGATAAATAATTTTGTCTCATTGGGGACGTTTCTTTTTGAGACATTTTGAGGAAAGATAAAAAATTATCATTTGAAATTAAATAAAATTTTCCTAGAGTTCTAAACTCTAGGAATAAAAGCTAAAATTATAATAGCAATAAACCACAGTAAAGTCAATAGATTGAAGATAAAAAATATAAAAATAAAATTAGATATAAATTTTAAAACAAAAAAGTAGAAATAGCTTGTAAACTATAAAAATCAAGCTATTTCTACTTTTTTATATTTTCCTAGAGTTTAGAACTCTAGGAAAATAAATAAAGATAGCAAAAGCTAGACATGAAAGAGTTTGAATAAAAAGTATAAAGATATCAAAAACAAAAATAAAAATAAAAGAATTGAAGATAGAGATATAAAATCATCTTTGTACGAAGTTTATAAATAGAGTTAAAGCATTTTTATACAAAGTAAAAAATAGAAATATAAAAATATATTCATGCAAAATTTATAAATAGAAGAATAAAAAGTAATTAGAAAAATATAAAAAATATATAAACAAAAGAAAATCAAGAAAAGAGGTATGAATCATGATAAAAGAACAGAGAAAGAAAAATGTAAATAAAAAAGAGGGTAAAATAAGTATAAATAATAAGTTAATTAAAAAATCTACAGAAAAAACAAAAAGCAAACACACAATTTTTAATAAACCATTTTATAAGTTACAACCCCAAGCAGGGATTACATTAATAGCTTTAGTAATTACAATTATAATATTATTAATTTTAGCAGGAATAACAATAAGTGCCATAACAGGAGAGAATGGGCTTATTAACAGTGCAGGAGTTGCAAAAGAAGAAACAGAAATAGCAAATGAAAGAGAAATTGTAGAAAAAGCAAC
>CAYVCM010000018.1:0-23860 GCA_964449925.1 uncultured Clostridium sp. | reverse complement strand
GAAAATTTTTCATCTGGTAAAAGATTTCCCATATAATATCCTCTTTTTTGGATTAGTTTTATTCCTTCTTCAAAATTTATTATTCCTGCATATATTAATGCCCCATATTCTCCTAAACTTAATCCTGTTGCAATATCTGCTTGTATTCCTTTTAATTTTAATACTTCTAATATTGCTAGACTAGTTGTTAATATAGCAATTTGTGTATTTTCTGTTTTATTTAATTCTTCTTCTGGACCTTCAAAGCAAAGTTTTTTTACATCAATACCAGAAATTTTTGAAGCTTCGTCATATATTTTTTTTGCTTCATCATAATTTTCATAAATGTCTTTTCCCATTCCTACAACTTGCGCACCTTGTCCTGGGAATAAAAATGCTCTTTTCATTTTTTTCATCCTTCCTTTTTTATAATTATATTTCTATCAAAATACTTCCTGTATTTAAACCTCCACCATAACCTAATAAAATAATTTTGTCTCCACTTTTTAATAGATTTTCTTTTTCCATGTCGTATAACGCAATAGGAATGCTAGCACAAAATGTATTTCCTCTTGTCTGAATATTTGTATAAATTTTTTCCATCTTGATTTTCAATCTTGAAGCAATTGCTTTCATAATTTTTAGATTTGATTGATGTGGTATAATATATTTTATATCATTTAAAGTTAAATTTGATTTTTGCAGTAATTCTTTTATATTTTCAACTGTCTTTGTAACGGCATATTTATACACCTCTTTACCATCCATATATATTTTTTTGCCATATTGATATGTTAAAATTTCATTTTTTTCACCATCTGCTTTTATATTTGATACATATATATTTGCATATGATTTTTCATTCACTTTTTCTAGTAAAGTTGCACCAGCACCATCTGATAAAACCACTGTTGTTCCTATGTCTTTTTTATCAATGATTTCTGATAGTTTATCCACACCAATAATCAATGCTTTTTTTATATCTCTTGAATCCATATATACTTTAGCAATATCAAAAGCATTGATATATCCACCACATCCTGCTAAAATATCTAAGCATATTGATGATGGCAAATTATATTCTTTTTGTATGTAATTTGATATACCTGGCATTAATAAATTAGAACTAGTAGTCGCAGTTATAATAAGACCTATATCTTTTTTTTCATTTTCTGTAAGCACTAATGATTTTACAGCTTCTAATGCCATATCTTCTATTTTTTCTTCTCTTGCATAATAGCGATTTTTAATACCTGTTCTTTTTTCTATATATCCAGTTTCTATGCATAATGATTTTTCTAATACATCATTTGTTATTTGTTTGCATGGTAAATAGATTCCGTTTCTTACAATGTGTATATTACTCACTTATGTACCTCTTTCCAGTTTAAAATAAAACTTATACTATATTTATATACCATTTTTATATTTTTTTCTATTGGTATGAGTGGTCAAAAGATTAAATTCTTGAATACATAATAGAGAATATTTACTATTATTGGCAAATATTCTCTATTATTATCGCAGACATTACTCTTCTTCACTGCTTTGAGTTTCTTCAATTATTTCTTCTGTTTCGTCACTTGCTTGATCTTCTGTTTCATCATCATCGGTTGTTGTATTTGACTGTGTCGTATTAGCTGTTGTATTACTTGTTGTATTACTTGTTGTATTGGTTGTGTTACTTGTTGTGTTGCTTGTTGTAGATTGTACTCCTAATCTCTCTAGATATTCTTCTACATCATAAGTTTTATCATTTGCACTCATTTGATAAGATTTTTCTCCTCCACTTATTACCATATAAATATCATCTACAAATGCTTTTATTGGTTGTTCTCCAGATGTATCTAACAATGTGTATCTATCATTAAGACATGCTACAAGAACATTATAACTTGGTATAACCAATAGGTTTCTTGCTTCTCCATTTCCACTTGCGACATATCCAAAACTGTCATATTCAAAATCAACAAGTTGATTTCCTTCTGTATCGAATAATCCCCATTTGTTATTTTTCTTAACAGGTATTAATGTATCTAATAATATATATCCAGTTTTTAAATCGTTATCTTCAAAATCAGATATATCTACACCAATTTGGTCATTTTCTACATATATAACTGTGTTTCCATTTAAGTCGATAACTCCATATTGATTATTTCTTTTTACTAAATATAGACCAACATCGTAGTCCATCAATTCAATACTATCATAATATATGCTTACTTTTGTTTTTTGGTCTGTTCCAATTATTCCATATTGGTTATTACTGCAAACTATAAAATCGCCTGTACTTTCTTGATAAAGAATATCATCATATTGGCATTCCAAAATTGCTGTTCCATCTGATGCATTAATAACGCCATAGTATTTGTCATCCGTTACAACTAACATTCCTTGTACAACTGCTTTTTGATTTTCAAAAGTTTCACTTATTTCTGTATATCCATAATCTAAAACAGTAGTTGAATATGCAGAAATTAAATATGGTGTTGTATATATTGTAATTGTATTACTAGTTTGATCATAATAGAATGTAGTGTTAAATGCTTTTTGCATTCCATCAGTTGTTATATATAATTCCCCTTCTATCGCCTTTACTGGTTGATCCATATAAACATATGTATAATTATCATCTTTTTCTTCTAAATTTAATTTATATATTTTATTAGAATTTAATGTAAGATTTGCTGCTTCACCATCACATTCTACATAACATTTGCTACTATCTTGTGAACGATCACTATATTCTCCACTATAACAACTATAACCTAAATAAGAAGCTATTGATCTGACTGGTACATAAATTGTTCCATCATCTTCAAAAACTAATAAATTCTTAACATCACTACTTTCTTGTCCATCTACATAAACACGTAAAGTAGTGCTATCTAAATATGCCATATATATAGCAATTCCAATAATTGCTATTACTATTAGTATAATTAATACAATAATTACTTTAATCAAAGTACTTGTTTTATTGGTTTTATTATTTGAATAATCTTCATCTATTAAATTCATACACACCCTCCTACATTTCAGGCTCATAGCCATATTCTTTATAAAATTCATCTCTAAAAGTTGCTAAATTATCTCTCTCTATTTCTATTCTAACCCTTTCCATTAAATTAGTCAAGAACCTTAAGTTATGTATTGATAATAATCTAATTCCTAAAATTTCGTTTGTTTTAATAAGATGCCTTATATAAGCTCTAGTATAATTTTTGCAAGCATAACAATCACATTTATCATCTAATGGATTCCAATCTCTTTCATATGTTGCATTTCTAACTACAAGTTTTCCGTGAGAAGTTAATGCTGTACCATTTCTTGCAATTCTAGTTGGTAATACACAATCACACATATCAATTCCTGCAATTGCAGATTCTATTAAATAATCTGGTGTACCAACTCCCATTAAGTATCTTGGTTTGTCTTTTGGCATTAATGGTGTTGTAAATCTAAGCATTTTCAAAAATTCTTCTTTTGGCTCTCCAACACTTATTCCACCAATTGCATACCCAGGTAAATCAAGTTCTATTAAATCTTTTGCACTTTGTTCTCTTAATTCTTCGTAAAATCCACCTTGGATAATTCCAAAAAGTGCTTGGTTTTCTGTTTTATGTGCTTCTTTACATCTTTTAGCCCATCTAGTTGTTCTTTCCATAGATTGTTTTGTATATTCATAACTTGCTGGATATTCTACACATTCATCAAATGCCATTATAATGTCTGCACCTAAGTCTTCTTCTGTTTTCATAACACTTTCTGGAGAAAAGAAATGTTTACTTCCGTCTAAATGAGACTTGAATTCTACTCCTTCTTCTGTGATTGTTCTTAAATCACCTAAACTAAATACTTGAAATCCACCACTATCTGTTAGAATTGGTCTGTCCCATTTCATGAATTTATGAAGACCACCTGCTTCTTTTACAATGTCTTGACCTGGTCTTAAATATAAATGATATGTATTTGATAATATGATTTGAACCCCTACCATTTCTTTTAATTCTTCAGGTGTCATTGATTTTACAGTTGCTTGTGTTCCTACTGGCATAAATACTGGTGTTTGTATGTCTCCATGAGGTGTGTGGATTACACCTCTTCTTGCTCCTGTTTGTTTGCACTCATGTAATAGTTCATATGTTACTGCTGGTTTCATATATTCCTCTCCTTTTTGCAAATTTATTTGATAAACATAGCATCTCCAAAACTAAAAAATCTGTATTTTTCTTTTACTGCTTCATTATATGCTTTTAAAATAAAATCTTTTCCTGCTAGAGCAGATACTAACATTAATAAAGTGGATTGTGGTAAATGAAAATTAGTTATTAACCCATCTAAACATTTGAAATTGTAACCAGGATAAATAAAAATACTTGTATCTGCTTCTGTTTCTTTTACAAATCCATTTTCATCTGCAATTGTTTCTAATACTCTACAAGAAGTTGTCCCGACTGCAATTACTCTTTTTCCTTGTTTTTTTGTTTCATTAATTTTTTCTACATCTTCTTGTTTAATATAAAAATGTTCTGTATGCATTTCATGATTTTCTACATTTTCTTCTTTTACAGGTCTAAATGTTCCAATGCCAACATGTAATGTTACATTTGCAATTTTTATTCCTTTTTCCTCTATTTTCTTTAACAATTCTGGTGTAAAATGCAAACCTGCTGTCGGTGCTGCTGCTGATCCGTCATATTTTGCATAAACAGTTTGATATCTATCATTATCTTTTAATTCTTCATGAATATATGGTGGTAATGGCATTAATCCTATCTTATCTAATATTTCATTAAATATACCTTTATATAAAAATTTAACTTTTCTTGTTCCTCCTGGCATAATCTCTAAAATTTCAGCAGTTAGTAAACCATCTCCAAAGATTACTTTTGTTCCTACATGAAGTTTATTTCCAGGTCTAACAATACTTTCCCAAATGTCACCTTTTATATTTTTTAATAATAGAAATTCTACATTTGCTCCTGTTTCTTTTTTTCCATAAATTCTAGCTGGAATAACTTTTGTATTGTTTCGTACTAGACAGTCTCCTGGTTCCAAATAATCAATAATATCTTTAAAGGTTTTTTGTTCTATTGTTTGTTTGCTTTTATCTAATACCATAAGTCTAGATTCGTCTCTTTTTTCTATTGGTGTTTGAGCAATTAATTCTTCTGGTAATTCATAAGTAAATTCTGATACTTTCATTATTCCTCCTAAATTTTTTCTATAATATACCCTATATTTTTAATTATATTTTTGAATATTCCTCGTATCTCTTCTATGATATTTTCTGGTTCATTAAATACATTTTCTAATACATAAGAGTTTTCAAAGTTTGATTTTTTTGCTGGTTTTAATGTATATATTTCACTTGGTAAACCTATATATCCATTTTCTGTATATATATCTTGATTCATATAATCCCTATACCATTCTCTTTGCCCTATTAAATATTCATTTTCATATCCATATTCTTCATAGTCATGTAATGCTGGTATATCATATTCATATTCTTCAGCTGTTCTTTCTAAAGAGTGTAAAAACTCGTGCAAAAAGACTTCTTCAGGAAATTGATTGATTCTTGTATCATATTTATATACATAACTTTTAGAGTTATTTGGTAATCGTATATTAGAAAATCCAATTCCATAGTAATCCATAGAACCTAATCCTATCCAATCTTTAATTTCAATATCATCATCATATTCCTCATTTCCTAGTCTTACAACTACAAAAATGTGGTCATAATTTCCTTCGTTAATTATATCTTTGATTTGGTCTTCTATATCTTCTGGTGCCACATAATACCCAAATTCTTCATCATACGATAAAGAAGTAATAGGGTCTTCTATCTCATAAATATCACATTTTGCTATCATTTTTCCTTCTGATAATGTATAACATGAGCTTTCAAATCGATCTATTGTATTACTTATATCTTCTATATCACTATCTGTTACTTGTATATTTATTTGTTGATTATCTATGTTAACACTTGTATTTTCAAATATAAGACAAGCAAAATTCCAAGTGCTATCATCTTCTGCCTGTCCTTCTTCTATTTTGAAGTCAGTAAACCATGCTTCTCCTTTGGCATAGCCTTCTGTTCCTCCTAAACGAAAAGCAATTTCTACTGTATCTCTATTTTTTGAATTAAATATAAATTCTACTTCTTGCCAGTCATTATCGCCACTAATTGCAATAGATCGTTCCACTGTATCTGCTATTGTAATTTGAGCTCCTACACTAGAAATATTATCTTCTGCTTCTACACCTCGTGTTTTTATCATACATGTTACTTTGTAAGGTGTATTTGGTTCTACTTCTATCTCTTGTGAAAACATTGCATCATTAAATTCATTAGAGGTTATTTTATAACTGCTAGTATCAGAATATGTTTCTTCTGTATCCCTTTCAAATTCTGATATTCCTAAATTTGCTTCACTTAATATAAAATCATTAAAATTATTGGATTGGTAAAATTGAAAAGCAATAATTATAGCAATAATTAAAATAACAATCATAATTACATTAATGATAAAGTCTTTTATATTTATTGTTTTTCTCATATTATATTTCCTTTTCAATTATTCTTTTTCTAACAAAATGAATGTATATACATAATCTTGATATTTTGTTATAAATTCTGTTGGTTCAATAATTACTTGCATTCCATCTTTTGGAAATGAATTATATAATTCACAATTATCTGAATCAATTAACCAAATTCTTCCGTGATAATCTTCTAGAATATCTTCATAATTATAAATAATTTCCATTCCAGGTCCATATGCTTTATATGCTTCTTCTACATCCCAAAATTCTCCATTGTAAAAATATTGTTTATTATCTGGAAAAAATGCTGCAATTACTCCACCATTTCCAATATTAGAATATATGAAAATATCATCAGGTTGTACATTTTCTTTTAAATATTCAATTTGCTTCATATTACTTTCATCATAATTAATTGTGATATTTGTTATATTACTAATACAACCTAAAATAAGTATTATTCCACATATGATTCCTGTTACCCATTTTCTTTTTTCTTTTGACATAAAAAATGCTAGTCCAAAAATATATAATCCTGTCATAACAATTAAATATCTAGCATATAGAATTGGTGTTTTAAGTGAAATTATAAATACTGCTAAAATAACTAATATATATGTAATAAGTGCAATTGCACCTGGAAATGTGTTTTCTTTTTCTTTCTTAGATTTATAAATTCTGTAACCTATATACACATACATTGCTAATGCTACAATTAATGTAATAATAGTGTATGTATTAAAACTAAAATTTGTGTCTAATTGTCTTCTAAATTGAAAACTTAATATTTCTACAAATGTTCTTACTTCTAATGCAATCCAAAATCCTGCTTCAACATGTTCTACTTGTCCTTGTAAGTATAATAGCCATGGGATGTATAAAATAATTTGTACAATAGCTAATATAATAAAATTACATAACAATTTTATATTTTCTTTTCTATTTTTTATAAAATATATAAGTAATAAAAAGTTTATGATTCCTGCTGTTGCTAATGCATAATAATGTATATAACATGCACAAATGCTAAAAAATCCAAATATTATTAAATTTTTATTTTGTATTTTAGACTCATCTTTCTCTTTCAAGTTTTTATATAATCTATATCCATAAATAGCAAGTATGGTAATAATTAAGCATGACCATGAATACATTCTTATTTCTTGACTATATGTACACATAATTGGTAAAAAGTAGACTAAAAAAGAAAATAATATTCCTACTTTTTCGTCAAAATCTTTTCGAATATGAGTAAATCCTAAAATTCCCAGAATTGCAATGGCTAGAACAGAAAATAATCGGAAAGCAATAATTTGATTTCCAAAAATTAACCATATAATATGTAACATCCAATAGTATAATGGTGGATGAACATCATTTCCAGTAATTGTCCAAATTTCACTAAAACTATGTTTTGCAATTGCTACTGAATAACTTTCATCAAACCAAATATCTTCGTGAAATGCAGATAAAAGTATAAATATGATACCTAAAATAATTATACCTATATGTAGATATTTTTTATCAATTTTTTTTAGTTTTTCCATTTTATTCCCTTTCCGTTTTTAACAAATAATAAGTGGACCTTTATTTTGTCCACTTTGAAAGACTTGCAAAACGTCCACTTATATTTTTTATTTATATTTATTCTAAATCAACTCTTTTTCCGTTTGTACTTTGCTAGTAGCAACATCTGTTATCTTTATGCTTCTTACATGGTTAATCTTCTCCCATGAAGTATTTCTTATAAATAAGCATTTGAAGTTAATACATATCCATGTTAATAAAAATAGTGGGTAACAAAGTAATCCTTTTGCCATTGGTTTAATCTCTCTTCCATCTAGCCACATTGCAAATATTCCTATAAATATTGGTAAAAGAAATGTTGGTACTAAATATAATAATAGGTTTTTTATTAGTTCTGCTGTTGTGATAGATGATGAGTTATACATAATAAAGTTTGTTAATAGTAATACTAGTGTTATTATAAACATTGGTATACTTCCTACAATGTATAATAATCCATCAAAATTAATCATTTTTTTGTTTTCTTTAGTAGCTTTTGCTAAATCTTTTGTGTATTTTTTTATACATTGCATATGCCCAACTGTCCATCTACTTCTTTGTGACCAACTTTGTGTAAAGCCTGTTGGCTGTTCGTCATATACAATAGCATCTGTTGCCCATCCTAATTTTTTACCTTTTATTATTCTTTTTAAAGAAAACTCAATATCTTCTGTTAAAGTTTCTGTATCCCAACCTTGTGGTTTAACTACATCAAATCTTACCATAAATCCTGTACCATTTAATAGTGGTGATAATCCTATATTATATCTAGCTAAATGATAAAATCTGTGCATTTGCCAATAGAAAATTGCATATCCTGCTGATATCCAGTTATCAGATGGATTTTTAATATCTCTGTACCCTTGTACTACATCTTCTCCTTGGCATAATTTTTTGTTCATATTTTTTATAAAGTTTTTATCTACGATATTATCTGCATCAAATACAAAGAAAGCATCATATGGTGCATCTTCTTCAATTTTTTGTTGTAAAAACCAATTTAGTGCATATCCTTTAGTTTTTTTAGTTTCATCATATCTTTCATAAACTATTGCACCAGCTTCTCTTGCAATATTTGCTGTTCTATCTGTGCAATTGTCTGCAATTACATATATATCATATAAATCTTTATTATAGTCTTGATTTTTTAGACTTTCAATTAGATTACCAACAACTGCTTCTTCATTATGTGCTGGTATAATTGCCATAAAACGATGCTCTTTTTTTACTTTCAATGGTTTATCTTTAAATTTTACCAAAGAACATAGGCTAACAATAACTTGATATAGCCAAAATATCATTACAATCCATACTAAAGCTTCTCTTAGTATATACAAATAATCCATTTTCTTACCTCTCTTTTAATATACTTTTTATATATTATTATACTACCTTTTATATTATACTATTATTGGCAAATTTTTGCAACTTTTTTAATAAAATTTAATATTTTTTTAATAAAATCTTATCTTTCCCTTCCACCACGCATATATTGGGCATCATATTCTATGTCGTCTTCAACTTTTTTTTGGAATTCTTCTAATGTTTGTTCATCACTTCTATTTTCCCATGCTTTTGTTACCATTTCTCTAACTTCTCTTTCCGTAAATTTTTCTGCTATTTCTCCATTTTCCATTAATTTTGATACTGTATCATCTATATGGCTATGTGATGATGTATTTGGATCCCCATCTAAATCTTCTACTTCTATCTCTTCACAAGGCTCTCTTTTATCATTTTCATGCTGTTTTGCTTCTTGATATGTTTCTTCAACAGAACGATATCCATCTTGATACTCTTGTGCTAATTTTTGAGTAGCTTGATCTGTTCCTTCTATTGGATTTTTTGAATTTGAAGTTTCCACTTGTCTATCTAAACTTTGGTTTCCCTCTACTCCTTCACCACCTAGTGTTTTATTGTGCGAGTGATATACTTCTACTTCTCCATAATCACCTTTTTCAATTCCTATTGTTTCTTGTCCTTGAATTTTTAATCTTGTTAAAACATCTCCCTTTTGACTTTCGTCATTTTGTTTAATTTGATAATTTCTTTCTGTTGGATTAGTTCCTTCTTGTGTATCATTTTCTAAATCTAATGCTCTTACAATCGGCTTTCCATCTTTTCCTCTTTCATTTGTAATTACAACTGCTTCATATCTTGAAGAATGTCCTTGCAATTCATTTCCATTTTCGTCTCTTAAGTTTTTTAGTTCATCTGATTCTACAATTCCTAACTTTCCGTTCTTTTCTTTAGAACCTTTAATTTTTCCCGCTTTTTCTAATTTTTCTCCCATAGAGTCCATATCAGTTACCATAGTATCCATATCTACTGTTTGCTTTATGTTTATATCTCCTGTCGTATTTTCTATTTTTTTATCAGAATTAATACTTTTTTCATTTTTGTTAGCTTTTAATTTATCTTCTACTTTATCTTGTTTTTTTTCAGTTCTCGAATCTTCCTTATTTTGTCCTATTTCTCTTTGGTATCCTCTTTCTTGAGTATAGATGTTTTCATCTTGTTCTCTTTCTTCTTTAACTTCTAAAATCTCATCTTTTCCAGCAGTTTCAATTAATTGTATTATTTCATCTCTAATTTCCCCAGATAATTCATTTTCTAAAGAATTTTCTCTAAATGCAATTAATGTATCTCCCATAACATCTGGGTCAAATGCTCCAATTACTTGTTCTTCTAAATAATATTTGTAAATATCTCCATTTTTTTCTACTCTGATTACTTTATCTTCTCCATTAATATTAACTGTGCCTAATATTTTCATTTTTTTCACGACCTTCCTATTTTTATACTATTTTATCTCATTCCCTACATTTCTATTATAATATAATTATGGTAAAACTGCAAGAAAATTGGAAGAAAACTTAATCTTGATTTAAGTTATTGGTTACAATTCACAGCTAATATGCTAGCTAATATACCTCCATTTAGCTAGTATATTAGCTGTGAATTGTAACCACATTAACTTTGAACAATAACTAATTTAGTAATTTAATTGTCTTTTTCCAGATTTTATAATATAATGTCAGTGTATAAAAAATATAATTATATTTTTATCTATTTTTTAAAAAAATCAGGTGATTTTTATGAAAAAAATTTTATTCAAAGGCTGTGGAACAGCTATCAGCACGCCATTTGATGAAAATGGTATTAATCTAAAGGAATTTGAAAAGCTAATTAACTTTCAAATCGAAAATGGTGTAGATGCCATTATTGTGTGTGGAACAACAGGAGAATCTTCTACTATGACAGAAGACGAAAAAACAGCTACAATATCTTGTGCTGTTAAAACTGCAAATGGAAGAATTCCAATTATTGCAGGTACTGGAGGTAATAACACAAAAAAAGTTATTGAGAACTCAAAAAAAGCAGAAAGTTTAGGAGTTGACGGACTTTTAATTGTTACCCCTTACTACAACAAGTGTACACAAAAAGGATTAATTGAGCATTATAAAGAAATCGCGAAAAATGTATCTTTACCTATTATTTTGTATAGCGTACCTAGTAGAACTGGTGTGAACATTTTACCAGAAACTTGTTTAGAATTGTCTAAAATTGATAATATTGTTGCTATCAAAGAAGCAAGTGGTAATTTATCACAAGTTGCAGAAATCGCACAACTTTGTGGAGATAATCTAAATATTTATTCAGGAAATGATGACCAAATATTACCAATTTTATCATTAGGTGGCTTAGGTGTTATTTCTGTTTTGTCAAATGTTAAACCTCAATATACACATGATATAGTCCAGAATTTTTTTGATGGTGATATTAAAAAAGCTACAAAAATGCAATTAGATGCTATACCTTTAGTTAAGGCTTTATTTTCAGAAGTTAATCCTATTCCTGTGAAAGCTGCTCTAAATCATATTGGTTTTAACTATGGAATTCCTAGATTGCCACTTACCAAAATGACTGATGAAAAAGAACAAATTTTGATTAAAGAATTGGATAAATTAAATTAACTATCATATTTTTCTGTTTTAATAAAATTCAAATGCATAGTGAATAAGATGAATTTTGTATTTTATATATTTTTTAATGATTGTATAAATTTATACCGTATATGTTAAAATAATAAATATCTTATAATTATAAAAAATAATAAAACAATAAGTTTAGAATAATGGAGGTAATTAAATGTTAAACATATTTGTAAATGGTTGTAATGGAAAAATGGGAAATGTCGTTTGTAATTTGGTAGAAGAGAATGAAAATATGCAAGTTATAGGAGGATTTGACAAATTAACTTATTCTGATTCTAGATTCCCTATTTTCACAGAAATAGAAAAAATTTCTGTGAGACCAGATGTTATTATTGACTTTTCTCTTCCTGTTGCAACATTAAATATATTAGATTATGCAAAAACAAATAAAATACCAATAGTTATTGCAACAACTGGATTTACAGATGAAGAAACAAAAATAATTGAAGAAGCAAGCAAAACTATACCTATTTTTAAATCTGCAAATATGTCGTTTGACATTATGCTTATGAAAAAAATGGTTTCATGGCTTGCACCATTTTTAAAAAATACAGATATTGAAATTATTGAGTCACATCACAATAGAAAAGTAGATAGTCCAAGTGGTACTGCACAAATGTTAGCAGATAGTATTAATGAATCTTTGGGAAATTCCCTTTATTGCGAGTATAACAGACATGATAAACATGAAAAAAGAGATAAAAATGAAATTGGTATGTCTTCTATAAGAGGTGGAAATATTGTTGGAGAACATATAGTTCAATTTATTGGTAATTTTGAGACTTTTGAAGTTAAACACACTAGTTATTCTAGAAATGTATTTGCAGAAGGTGCTTTAAGAGCTGCCGAATTTATTGTTAACCAACAACCTGGCATGTATGCTATGGAAGATATGTTTGATTAATGTCTCATTGGGGACGTTTCTCTTTGGGACATTTTTGAACGATTTGACCCGTCCCTATCGTTCAAAAATGTCCCAAAGAGAAACGTCCCCAATGAGACAATTTTAAATGCGAAAAAGAAGTTTACAACAAAACTTCTTTTTCGCATTCTTAATTTATTGTTATCTTATTTTAAATACCTTTTGTGTACATTTCTTTATAAAAATTTTTCATTATTATCTTTTATACTATGCTTTTTTATCTTCTTCAGTCACTGGCTTTTCTTCAGCTTTTTTAGAATCTTCTTCTTTTTCTTCTTTGTCAGTTTCTTCTACTTTCTCTGTTTTTTCAGTTTCTTCTTTTACAGGCTCTTCTGCTTTAGCTTCTTCTACCTTTTCAGCTTTTTCTTCTTTTTTAGGTTCTTCTACTTCTTTAACTTCTTCAACAACTTCTTCAGAAACTGTATCAACTGTTTCTTGAACAGCTACATTTTCTGTTTCAATTGCTGGTGCTTCTTCTGGAGCTTCTTCTACTGCTGGTTCTTCTACTAAATCTTCTTTGATAGTGATTTCTCTGTTTTCGATTCTTGCTCCTACTAGTTCTTTAGTTTTAGCTGATTTACCAACTCTGTCTCTTAAATAATATAGTTTTGCTCTTCTTGCTTTACCTACTCTTACTAATTCTACTTTTTCTACTAGTGGTGAGTGTACTAGAAATGTTTTTTCGACTCCTACACCATATGATATTTTTCTAACTGTGAATGTTTGGTTTACTCCTCCTCCTTGTACTTTTATGATGATTCCTTCAAATACTTGGATTCTTTCTTTGTTTCCTTCTTTGATTCTTACGTGTACTCTTACTGTATTACCAACTTTTAATTCTGGTATTTTATTTTTCAATTGTTCATGTTCAATTGATTTTATGATATCCATTTTCAAATTTCCTCCTTTTCTTTTTTTATTGTCAGGGGACACACTTTACCTCTTGGTCACTTCCACTTGGGCTAAGGTGTTTCCCCTCCCCTTGTGATTTATCTATTTATGACCTTTGTTAAAGTGTTTCCTTATTTTAATAAATTTGGTCTTTTTTTCTTTGTTATTTCTAAAGACTTTTCTTTTCTCCATTTTTCTATATTTTCATGGTGCCCAGAAAGTAATATTTCTGGAACCTCTATACCTTCAAATACTTCAGGTCTTGTATATTGTGGATATTCTAGTAATCCATTTGAAAAAGTTTCCTCTTTTATAGATTCTTCATTTAAGACACCTTTTACATATCTACTAACACTATCCATTAAAACCATAGCTGGAATTTCTCCTCCTGTTAATACATAGTCTCCAATAGATATTTCTTCATCCACAATTTTGTCTAATACTCTTTGGTCAATACCTTCATAATGGCCACAAAGTATAATTAAATGGTTTTCTTTTGATAATTCTTCTACTTTTTTCTGATGTAATAAATTTCCTTGTGGTGACATATAAATTACTTTTGCATCTTTATCTTCTATTGATTGATAGGCATCATATACTACATCTGGTTTAATAACCATACCAGCTCCACCACCATAAGGTGTATCATCTACTTTTTTATGTTTATTTTTTGAAAAATCTCTAATGTTAATAAGATTAATATCTATTAGTTTTTTTTCAATTGCTTTTCCCATTATGCTTTGATTAAATATTTCAAACATTTCTGGAAAAAGTGTTAAAACATCAAATTTCATTGATTTTAATCCCTTTCTTATTTTAAATTAATCCAGGAAGTAAATGAACTATAATTTTTTTATGCTCTATATCAATTTGTTTGATAACATCCTGTATGGCTGGTAAAAGAATCTGTTTACCTTGATTATTTTTTACAACATATATGTCATTACTACCAGTATTAAATATATCTTCTAAAGTTCCTAATAAAATTTGTTCATCTGAATAGACTTCTAATCCAAGCAAATCAACTATATAATACCTACCTTCTTCTAATTTTTCTGCTGAATCCCTAGTAATAGTTAGATAACTATTTTTTAGTTCTTCTGCCTGTTCTAATTTATCTATGTTTTTTAATTTTATTAGTACCATATCTTTGTGATATTTTACTTCTTCGATTTCATATTTGGTTTGGTTTTTATTCTTTTCGACATATACATATTTTAATTTGTCAAATCGTTTTATATCATCTGTAAATGGTCTTACTTTTACCATTCCCTTAACTCCAAATGTATTTACAATTTGACCAATTTCTAAATTTGGTAACATATTGGTACTCCTATTATCCTAAAAATTCTACTGATGCTTTTTTGTGTTCTTTATTTGCCACAGCTTTCATAACATTTCTAATAGATTGAGCAATTCTACCTTGCTTACCTATTATTTTTCCCATATCTTCTTGAGCTACTTTTACTTCAAATGTAACAGATTTTCCACTATCTACTCTATTTATTTCAATAGCTTCTTGATTATCTACTAAATTTGAAATTATAATTCTTAAAAATTCTTCCATAATCGAATTCCTTTCTTATTTTACCTAAACAAATCTTTTTATTTGTTTATGCATTTGCTTTTTCGATTAAAGCTTTAACTGTATCTGTTGGTTTTGCACCATTTTTTATCCATTTTTCAACTTTTTCTTTATCTAATACTATTGTTGATGGACTTGTCATTGGATCATATGTTCCTATTTGTTCTATAATTTTTCCATCTCTTGAAGTTCTTGAATCAGCAACTACAATGTGATAGAATGGAACTTTTTTCTTTCCTTGTCTTTGTAATCTTATTTTTACCATTTTTGGTTCACCTCCTGAAAATTCATGGATTATGAGGACAGACGCATTTTTTTGAATTTTGTCAGTCTTCTAATCACTTTATTTATATATATAAATTTAAAAATTTAATAACAATTTAAAATTTAAAATTCTTTAATGTGTTTTCATCAATTCCATTTAACAACTTTTTCATTCCGCCTTTGTTATTTTTCATTTGCTTCATCATTTTTTGTGTCATTTCGAAAGATTTAATAAATCGATTAATATCTTGTACTGTTGTTCCACTTCCGCTTAGCAATTCTTTGTCTTCTACTAGCATTTAATAATTTAGTATTTTGTTTTTCTGCTTTTGTCATTGAACAAATAATTGCTTCGATTTTTACAAATTCTTTATCATCTACTTTTAAATCTTTTATTTGATTCATTCCTGGAATTAATTTTAGCAATGATGAAAATGAACCCATCTTTTTTACTTGTCTAAGTTGTGCTAAGTAATCATCTAAGTCTAATTCTTTCTTTTTCATTTGTTTCTCAAGCTGTTCTGCTTGTTCCATATCAAATGATTCTTCAGCTTTTTCAATAACTGCTAAAATGTCTCCCATACCCAAAATTCTTTGAGCCATTCTATCTGGATGAAAAACTTCTATGTCACTTAATTTTTCACCAGTTGTTGCAAATTTAATTGGCTTTCCTGTCACCTTTTTAACAGAAAGTGCCGCACCACCTCTAGTATCTCCATCTAATTTAGTAAGGATGATTCCGTCAATTCCAACTGTATCACTAAATTGTTGTGCAACATTTACAGCATCCTGACCTGTCATACTATCTACAACAAGTAATATCTCATGAGGTTTAATATTTGCTTTTAAATTCTTTAATTCTTGCATTAATTCTTCGTCAATATGCAATCTACCAGCTGTATCTAAAATTACTACATCATTTAGCTTTGACATTGCAACTGATAATGCTTGTCTTGCTATATGTACAACATCTTTTGAATTTTCATTTGCAAATACAGGTATGTTTAGTTGTGCACCAACAACTTGTAATTGTTTTATAGCTGCTGGCCTATATACATCACAAGCAACTAGCAATGGTTTTTTACCTTTTTTTCTAAGTATATTTGCTAATTTTCCGGCTGTTGTAGTTTTACCTGAACCTTGAAGACCTACTAACATGATAATAGTTGGTGGATTTGGTGTGAATTGAATTTCTCTAGTTTGTCCACCTAATAATTCTACAAGTTCATCTTTTACTATTTTTACAACTTGTTGCCCTGGAGTTAAAGATTTTAGAACATCTTGACCTAAAGCTTTTTCTTGAATGGTTGCGATAAATTCTTTTACTATTTTATAATTGACATCAGCCTCTAATAATGCAAGCTTTACTTCTCTTAGCATTTCTTTTAAGTCTGATTCTGTAATTCTTGCTTTTCCTTTGATTTTTCTTGTAATTTCTTGCAATCTAGAAGATAATCCTTCAAAAGCCATATTAAAACCATTCCTTTCATCTAATGTAATATAAGCTGTTTATATGTTTAAGCTAAACAATTTAATTCTTGTTTGATATGTTCTAATACAATAGCTACCTGTTCATCAGAAGATTCCTTTTGAAGTTTTGTTAGCTCTGATAAAACTTGTTCAATCTTTTTTTCTTGATTTAACATCCTTTTCATAAACAATAGCTTTTCTTCATATTCAAAAAGCTTCTTTTCCCCCTTTTTGATGATATCTCTAACAGCTTGTCTTGTAATATCATTGTTTTCCGCAATTTCTGATAAAGACAAGTCATTATTATAGTAGTCATTTATGAATTCAAATTGTTTTTCAGTTAATAATTTTCCATATAAATCACATAAAATGCTGATTTTTACATTTTTCTCCATAAATAACTACTCCTTTAAAATGTAATGCTAATATACTTTACACTATTTTTTTCAATTTGTCAATAGTTTTTTAATAATAATTATATCCACCATATCCATTATTCATAAAATTATTAATTCTTCTATTAGATATAGTAACAAATTTAATAGAATAAATATCACAGTAAGTAATAGTATCACTTTCTAATGAACGCAATAAAATATAACTTGCTCCTACATCTTCTAATATACCAATTCTATCAACTAAATTATTTGTTCCTATTAAAAATTCTACTCTCATAATCTTTCCAATCTGTTCTCTTAAAAAGGCTGGTGTATATATAGAATTTGTTAGAATTTCTGGTGAATCTTGATTAATATTTACATTTCTATTTTCTCTTTTGTCTTGTCTTTCATCTGCCATAATAACTCCCCCTAATTTAATATTATAATTTTTATGTATTTGCATATTTACTTGTTGGTCGATAAAAACAGTGTTCTCCGAAGTTTTGTATGAAATGTTCCAGAACCGTTTCTTGGAAATGTTGTATCACAATTCGGTTTAGATGGGTTTAAAAACCACAAACATTCTCCAATTTCATTTAATCGATTTCCTGCTAATACCCAGTCTGCTATGTAATAGTGTTCTTCTGTTGGATTCATATTATATATATTTTGAGGATTATATCGATTAAGTAATGTTTCTGTTGCACAATCAAATTGTCCTTGTTGAAATATAATGTTTCTAATACTACCACCTTGCGATATTCTTGCATATTCTCCATTTGATACATTTACTCTATTTAAAATCACACTTGCTACTGCTTTCATTCCATTATCGCCTTCTCCTCCGTGCTTCGCATTGAATGATTCTTGCTATCAACTCTCTGTCTGAATATGCCATTTCTCTTCATTCCTTTCATGTTTTTTAGTTATAATAAAATATATGCAACAAATCTTAATAAGTTCCTATATAATAAAAATGAATTTGGGGATATTTTTTAAAAATTAAATAAAAAAATATAGAATACAAAATTGTATAATAATTTTATATTCTATATTTTTATATAATTAAATTTGCACATGTATATGTCGAAATCTTTGATTTCGTTAACACATGCTTTTCTTATTTCCTTAATTCTGCATTTAATGTTTTCTCTAATTCTGAAATAATATTTTCCATTACAGTATTTATTTCTTCATCACTTAGAGTTTTCTTTTTATCTCTAAATGTCAAAGCATATGCCACACTCTTCTTGTTTTCTCCTAATTTTTTATTCCTATAAATATCAAATAATTTTAAACTTTCTAATAATTTTTTAGCTTTCTTTGTAATGATTTTTTCAATTTGTCCAACTTCAACACTTTCATCAACAATAATTGCAATATCTCTTTCTACTGCTGGGAATTTTGGAACTTCTTGATATTTTTTATTATCTCTTGAATATTTTTCTAATTTTGTCACATTTATCTCTGCCAAATATACTCTTTTTTCGATATCATAATTATTTAAAACAACTGGATGTACTTCTCCTAAAGTTGCAATTACATCTCTTCCTACTGTAATATTAGCACATCTTCCTGGATGATATGATTTGTTTTCAGTTTCTCTTTCTATGTCATAATGATTAATATATGTTGCTTCTAATACATTTTCAACAATTCCTTTTAAGATATAGAAATCAAGATCATCTCCATACATTCCAATTGTTAAGATGTCCTCTTGTAAAGGTACTTCTCCTTTTTCTACTTCTCCATTTATATTTTTGTAATTTCTTGAAATATCAAATAGTTTTACATTTTGATTTTTCTTGTTTACATTATTTGCTAATATTTGTAACATACTTGGTATTGTTGATGGTCTCATCAGTTTATATTCGTCACTTAATGGATTTTGAATAGTAATTGCTGTTTTCTTTAATTTATTATCAATATTTGCTTTTTCTAAATCTTTTTCACTTAAGAATCCATATGTATAAATTTCTGATAATCCACTGTTCACAAGTACTTCTTGAATTTTATTTTCTATTTTTTGTTCTTTGTTTCTTATTCCTAATGTTGTTTCTGATTGTACTAATGTTGATTCTAATTTATCATAGCCATAAAATCTTAGTACTTCTTCTGACAAATCTGCTAATTGCTCTATATCCATTCTAAAATATGGTGAAGTAGCAATATCATTTTCAACTTTTATATCTAATTTATTTAAAATATTTATCATTTCTTTTTTATCAATATGTGTCCCTAATAATTGATTTATTCTATCATAATCTACTTTTATTTTATGTACTTTTTGTTTTGTTGGATATACATCTATTTTTCCATCTAATACTTCTCCTGCCCCTAGAATTTCTACTAATTCTACTGCACGGTTTACAGCTCTTAATGCATTTTCTGATGATAGCCCTTTTTCAAAACGAGAAGATGCCTCTGTTCTTAACCCTACTTTTTTAGATGTTTTTCTAACTGCTCCTCCATAAAATACTGCTGATTCAAATACAACTGTTTCTGTATCATTTTCAATTTCTGAATTTAATCCTCCCATAACACCTGCAATTGCTACTGCTTTTTTCTCATCAGCAATAACTAAATCATTTTCGTCTAATATTCTTTCTTGTTCATCTAAAGTTGTTATTTTTTCATTGTTTTTTGCTCTTCTTACAGTAATATGTTTTCCTTCAATTGAATTAATATCAAATGCGTGCATTGGTTGACCCATTTCTAGCATAACATAATTTGTAATATCTACAATATTATTAATACTTCTAACTCCACAAGCATTTAATCTTTTAACCATCCATTTTGGTGATGGACCAATCTTTACATTTTTTACGACTCTTGCAATATATCTATAACATAAATCAGGTGCAGTAATATCTACTTTTAACCCTTCGATTTCTTTTTTATCTTCTACCTTTAATTCATCAATATTTTTTCTAGGATTTTTAAATGGCTTTCCTAGAGATACTGCCGTTTCTCTACCTAATCCTTCAATTGATAAACAATCTGGTCTATTTGGTGTGATTTCAAAATCAATAATATCTTCTTTTAACTCTAGTACATCAACTAAGTCTTTTCCTATATCTTTTTCATATTTATCATCTAATATAAATATACCATCTATAACTTTGTCTGGATAATTTGCTGGATCAATTTCTAGCTCTTCCATTCCACACATCATACCTTGTGATTCTATACCACGCAATTTTCCTGTATGTATAGTTACACCTTTTGGAAGATCTGCTCCATCTTTAGCTACTGGAACAATTTGTCCTGTTTCACCAACTTTTATGTTAGGTGCTGCTGTTACAATTTGAAGTATTTCGCCTTTTCCAATATCTATTTTTGCTACAACTAATTTGTCTGCATCTGGGTGTTTTGTAACCTCTAAGATTTTTCCAATGACTACATTTTTTATATTGTTTCCTTTTTGTTCTATTGTTTCAACTTTAGAACCTGTCATTGTTAGGATATCTCCTAATTCTATTGTGTCAATATCTATATCGCTATATTCTTCTAACCATTCTCTACTTGCTTTCATTTTATTCCATTCCTTTCCATTGTACAAAACTTTTTTAGGTTTAGTTTTGGCAATATTTACACCTATTTTTATTCATCCAATTTTTTAATAATTATCTATATTGTCCATATTTTTTTTGATAATTTCTAGCAGATTGATAATCATTATATCTAGTAACTCTACCAGGTTTTGTACTATTACTAGTATGAATATCATGTGGCATATTTTGATATTCGCCATTACCACTTACTTCACTGATAAAATTTTCTCGCTTTTTATCAAACTCTGTTGTTATTGCTTGTGTTTTCAAAATAGAATTTGTTGTGCTTTTTTGCTTTTTTCCATATTCTTCTTCTCTAATCCAGTAATTTGTTCTTGGATTTCCTGGATGAATTGCAACAGGTATTAATGATTCATTTCCTTCTTTTGCAATTATTTTTAAGGCTTCACCTAATGTATATTCTTTATTCTTTCTTTTAAATAATCCCATTCTTATTTCTCCTTAATTAATTAAATTTTTAATCAATTTTTATTTATTTATATCTTCATAGTTTTTTTCCTTTTGAACATTTTCGTTTCTAATCAAGCATCTAAAATTGTTTTAAAAATCTTATATCATTTTCAAATAATAATCTCATATCTTCTATTCCGTATTTTGCCATGGCAATTCTTTCTACACCAAATCCGAAAGCAAATCCTGAATAAACATCTGGGTCTATACCACAGTATCTTAAAACATTTGGATGAACTTCTCCGCAACCTAACAATTCTATCCAACCTTCTCCTTTACATACTCTGCATCCTTTACCACCACATACAAAGCATGACACATCTGCTTCTGCTGATGGTTCTGTAAATGGAAAATGATGTGGTCTAAATCTTATTTTTGTATCTTCCCCTAAGCATTTTTTTGCAAACATCTCTAGTGTTCCTTTTAAATCTGCCATAGAAATAGTCTTATCTACTACTAAACCTTCTACTTGGTGGAATACTGGTGAATGTGTTGCATCTACACTATCTGATCTATATACAGCTCCTGGACAAATAATTTTAATTGGTGGTTTTTGGTTTTCCATAACTCTTGCTTGAACAGGTGATGTTTGACTTCTTAATACAATGTCATCTGTGATATAAAATGTATCTTGTACATCTCTTGCTGGGTGATCAGGTGGTGTATTTAATTTGTCAAAATTATATATAGCTTTTTCTACTTCTGGTCCATCTGCTATTTCATATCCCATTCCTAAAAATATTTCTTCTACTTCTTTTATTATTTTTGTTATTGGATGTAGTGAACCTAAAACAACTTTTTTACTTGGCTCTGTAACATCAATTGTTTCATTTTCTAATCTTTTTAAAAGTTCTTGATTTTTAAATTCTTTTTCTTTTTTTTGAATTAAATTTTCAATTTCTTCTCTTGACTGATTTACTAAACTTCCTATTACTGGTCTTTCTTCTGGAGATAGTCCACCCATACCTCTTAAAATAAGGGTTAATTCTCCTTTTTTTCCAAGATATTTTACTCTTAATTCATTTAATTCTTTCAAGTCTTTTGAATTTGAAATTTCTTTTATAGATTTTTCTTTAACATTTTTAATTTGTTCCTTCATTTTGCCCATTCCTTATATTTAAATTTAGGTTTTTTGCAAGGTTACCTATAAACCTTTTACAAAGGTCGATATTCTTTTGTTTGTTTATATTGTCCATATTTTCTGTTTAATAGAGATGTTCTTTTTTCGCTAACTTTTCGATTTTTTTCTGTAAGAAGCAGTACTTTTCTGTTTTTTCTCTTTTCTTTAAAATTACCAATATATTCTATTTTGTCTGTAAAATGGATTTTTAGAATATATACTCCCCATTGATTTAAAAATAATTTTGGTTCTACTTTCTTATTTGGAAATTCTTGTTTTGCTTGTTCAATATTTTTTATTAATTGTTCTTTTGTGAAATTTTTTGAATCAAAATAGTATTCAAGACATTTTCCTTCATTATTCATATTATCAACATCCTTTATTAAATTTTATTTAAAATTTAAATCATCGCCCTTTTTTGCATGTTCCAACATTTCTAATACATACAAAAAACCATCTCTTCCTAGCTTTTTATTAGGACGAAATGGTTATTTTTCCGTGGTACCACCTAAATTTATTAGTATATTTTATACTAACCTCGTTATAGTTTTAACGGTTCAACCGCCTTTTTCTACTATTATTTCAAAAAAGGACCTAAAAAGTGAAATTTCTATATACGATATTTAATGGTTTCCAGCCAATGACCATTTTCTCTTGTAAATATTTGAAATATATATACTTTGCCTTTTAATTGGTTTTATTTTATTTTTATTACATGTAATATTTTATCATAAAAATGGTTGATTTTCAATCCTTTTCCTTAATTTTTTTTAATTTTATTTTATTATAGCATTTTGTGAGTAGTTTTTTACCTCATCAAATAACCTTTTAAAATATTATTAATAAAAAATTTAAGTTGATTTTTTGTGTACATAAATTACAATTAAACAAGATTTTGTTATAATTACTATGTAGCAAAAGTTATGTGTATTTATTATTCCTATCAATTAATTTTTCATAAGTTGCTTGTGCTTTTTGCTCAGCAATTAAGTCTTCTTGTAAGTTTGCAATTGGGGCTCCCTTACAAGCAAGTATACCAGCATCAAATGGAAATCCTGCTGCTGCTTGTGGATATACATCTACACCATGGTCTGTGTAA
>CAYVCM010000017.1:0-24101 GCA_964449925.1 uncultured Clostridium sp. | reverse complement strand
AAAATTATTATGATTAGTTGTTACTATTCACAGTTAATATGCTAGCAATCAGGGGTATATTATTTTAAATTTCATAAATTCCTCGGCTCAATACGATATTTAAGAATTTGTAACATCATTTTTTGAGCCTCTTTCACTCAGACCCTCTCGCAAGCTCGAGTACCGTGAACATCCCTCAAAAAATTATTAACAAATTCTAAAATATCTCCAATCACATTCGTCATTTATTCAATTTAAAATAATATACCCCTGATTGCTAGCATATTAACTGTGAATAGTAACAATTAGTTACAGATAAAGTTATTTTATTTACTTCTGATACTTGATAAAAAGATATTTTAGTGATATAGTATTTAAGTAAAAAAATAAACTTAGGAGGACCGATGAGCAATGGGATTATTTAAAACATACAGTCAGAAAGAATTAAAAAGAGTAAAGCCATTAGTAAACAAAATAAATGCGCTTGAAGAAGAGATGTCGAAATTAAGTGATAATGAATTAAGAGAAAAAACAGAGTATTTTAAAAAACAATTAGCAGATGGAAAAACTTTAGATGACATATTACCAGAAGCGTATGCAGTTGTAAGAGAAGCATCTAAAAGAGTTTTAGGAATGAGACATTTTGATGTGCAATTAATAGGTGGTATTGTATTACATCAAGGTAGAATTGCGGAAATGAAAACTGGTGAAGGTAAAACATTAGTAGCAACATTGCCAGTATATTTAAATGCATTAGAAGGTAAGGGTGTTCATGTTATTACAGTCAATGATTATCTAGCAAAAAGAGATAGTGAATGGATGGGAAAATTATATAAATTTCTAGGTTTATCTGTTGGACTAGTAATTGCTGGCATGGAGCCAAAAGAAAAGCAAGAAGCATATAATGCAGATGTGACTTATGGTACAAATAATGAATTTGGATTTGACTATCTAAGAGATAATATGGTTATTTATAAAAACCAATTAGTACAAAGAGGATTACACTATGCGATTGTCGATGAGATTGATAGTATTTTAATTGATGAGGCAAGAACTCCACTTATTATTTCAGGTAGAGCAAAAGAGTCATCTGATTTATATAAAAAAGCAGACACTTTTGTTAGAAAATTAACACCAAAAGTTATTGTAGAAGAAGATGTAAAAGATTATGAACAAGCAGAAGATAATGAAAAATATGATTATATTGTAGATTTAAAAGCAAAATCTGCATCACTTACTCAAAAAGGTATAAAAAAAGCAGAAGAAACATTTGGATTAGAAAACTTTAATGACCTAGAAAATTCAACATTAGTTCATCATGTTAATCAAGCTTTAAGAGCACATGGTGTTATGAAGAGAGATATTGACTATATCGTAAAAAATGGAGAAGTATTAATTGTTGATGAATTTACAGGTCGTATCATGTATGGAAGAAGATATAACAATGGATTACACCAAGCAATTGAAGCAAAAGAGCATGTAAAAATTGCAGATGAATCAAAAACACTTGCAACAATTACATTCCAAAATTATTTTAGAATGTATAACAAATTATCTGGTATGACAGGTACAGCCATGACAGAAGAAGCAGAATTCGAAGAAATATATAACCTAGATGTTGTAGAAATACCAACAAATAAACCAATGATTCGTAAAGATGAAAATGATGTTATATATAAAAATGAAAATGCAAAATTCAGAGCAATTGTAAGAAGTATTAAAGAAAGTCATGAAAAAGGTCAACCAGTTCTAGTAGGTACAGTTTCTATTGAAAAATCTGAAAAATTAAGCAAATTATTAAAACAAGAAGGTATCAAACATGAAGTATTAAACGCAAAATATCATGAAAAAGAAGCAGAAATTATTGCACAAGCTGGTAAATTTGGTGCAGTAACAATTGCAACAAACATGGCAGGACGTGGTACAGATATTATTTTAGGTGGAAATAGTGAATTTTTAGCAAAAGAAGAAATGAGAAGAAAAAAAGTACCTCATGAATTTATAGAAGAAGCAAATACTTACTATGAAACAGATAACCAAGACATTTTAAATGCAAGAAAACAATTTAAAGAATTAACAGATAAATTCGAAGAAGAAATTAAAGAAGAAAAAGAAAAAGTAATCCAAGCTGGTGGGCTAAAAATTATAGGAACAGAAAGACATGAATCAAGAAGAATTGATAACCAGTTAAGAGGACGTTCAGGTCGTCAAGGAGACATAGGTGAATCTAAATTCTATATTGCTTTAGATGATGACTTAATGAAAATCTTTGGTGGAGATGCAATTACTAAAGTATATAATTCATTAGGCGCTGATGAAGATATGCCAATTGAATCAAAAATTATATCTAAAGGTGTAGAAAATGCACAAAGAAAGGTAGAAAGTAGAAACTTTACAATTCGTAAAAATGTATTAAAATATGATGATGTTATGAATGCTCAAAGAGAAATTATTTATGCACAAAGAAGAGAAGTGCTAGATGGTGAAAATATTCATGACAATATCATAGATATGGTAAATTCTGTTGCAGATAGTACAGTTCAAATGTATGTAAACCCAGAAACTAATGAAATAAATGTAGAAGCTCTACATCAAGATATTTTCAATACTTTTGGAATTGATATGCTTTCATATATTAAAGAACATATTTCTGAGCCAGAACAAATTTCTGAAGAACTTACTAAACAAGCAAATGCAAAATATACAGAAAAAGAAACAACAATTGGTTCTGAAGAAATGAGAGAACTTGAAAGAGTTGTTATGCTTAAAGTTGTAGATGAAAAATGGATGAATCATATTGATAGTATGGATGAATTAAAAAACGGAATTGGTCTTCGTGCATATGGACAACAAGATCCAGTTGTAAAATATAGAATTGAAGGTATGGATATGTTTGAAGAAATGATTTCAGACATTAAAGTAGATGTAACTAAAATTTTGATGAATATTCGTCAACAAGGAGAAGCTAGAAGACAAGAAACAGTAAAAATCACAGGAGCAGCTTTAGAGGCAATAAGAAGTGTTGATGGTGGTTCAAAGATTGGAACAGATGTCGATAGAACTATTAGAAATGATGGACCAAAAGTAGGAAGAAATGACCCATGTCCATGTGGAAGTGGTAAGAAATATAAGAATTGTTGCGGGAAGAACACATAAATACTGAAAAAAGGAATGTAGACATAGTATATATGTAGACATTCCTTTTTTAGTATGCCAAAAATTCATATAAAAAGATTGAATCTTTGATATAGATATGGTACAATACAAATGTTCGCAAACACATTCTAGGAGGTGCTTATATGAATAACAAATTAAAAAATAATGAAAATGAAATTAATACTTTATTTGATAATATTAAAGGATTAGTAATTAACAGTAGAAATAGAGTTTATACTACTGTTAATACAGAAATGCTTAATTTA
The DNA here is from genome assembly GCA_964449925.1 of uncultured Clostridium sp. Classification (GTDB taxonomy): domain Bacteria; phylum Bacillota; class Clostridia; order TANB77; family CAG-508; genus CAG-269. The sequence continues at coordinate 20,700 of CAYVCM010000017.1, read as the reverse complement.
TATTGGAATATAGGAAAAGCAATTATGGAAATACAACAAGGAGATGAAAGAGCCACTTATGGAGAAACTGTACTCGAAAGGCTATCTCAAAAATTAACAGCAGAATTTGGAAAAGGATTTTCTAAACGAAATTTAGAAAGAATGAGAAAATTTTATATATATTTTCCAATTGCGACAACAGTGTCGTCGCAATTGAGTTGGTCACACTATCTTGAATTATTAAAAGTAGATGAAGAATCAAAGAGAAAATTTTATATGAAAGAGACTATAAATTCAAGATGGAGTGTTCGTGAACTTCAAAGACAAATAGGTTCATTGTTGTATGAAAGATTATTATTATCAGCAAATAAAGATAAAATATTGGAATTAGCAGAAAAAGGTCACGAATTAAAGGAAAGTAAAGACTTAGTAAAAGATCCATTTGTTCTTGAGTTCCTTGATATTAAAGAAAATACAGATTATTTAGAATCTGATTTAGAAAAAAACATATTGGAACATTTAAAAGAGTTTCTGTTGGAATTAGGAAAGGGATTTATGTTTGTAGGTTATCAAGTAAGATTAACATTAGAAGAGGAGCATTTTTATCCTGATTTAGTTTTTTACAATAGACTTTTAAAATGCTTTGTTATAATTGACTTGAAAATTGGAAAAGTAACACATCAGGATATTGGACAAATGCAAATGTATGTTAACTATTACGACAGAGAGATAAAAAGTGATGATGAAAATCCAACCGTTGGAATATTACTTTCTACTTTAAAGAATAAAACGGTAGTAAAGTATACATTACCGGAAGATAATAAAAATATTTTTTCTTCCAGTTATAAATTACATTTACCAACAGAGCAGGAACTAATTGATGCTATAGAGGAAGAAAAGAAGAATCTAGAATTAAACGAATAAATATAATGATAGTCTATAATACCACCACAAATAAAAAATCTATCAATAAACGAATTATTAAAATTAATGGGGGGAGCAATACATATAAATATAAAATATTTTAATCTTATATGGGAAAGAATGATAAATAAATATCTAAATGAATATTTTGAGCGTGTTGATAATAGAAAATTAATATTTAACAAAGATAAAATTCATAATATAGAATTTGAACAAAAGGAGATTCCAATAGGTCAAAGAGGTAAAAAAGAAATTAGTATAAAACCAGACTTTTATTTCGAAGATGAAAATTCAATTTATGTTTTCGATGCTAAATATTATAAAGATTTAAGCAATATAGAATATAAACAAGTAGCATATACTTTATTATTAGGAAATAGCCAATTAAATAGGCAAAAGGACATTTATAGTGCATTGTTTTTGCCAGGAACAGAACCTAATGGATTACATGTGTTATTGAGTAAGGAATTTGAACAAATGAAGGAAGGATGCAATTATATTATAGAACAATATATGGATGTAAAAATGTTAATGAAAAATTATATAGAAAGTTAAGAGGGGGCATTCAGGATACCCTCTTGTTATTGCTATAAAATAAATATAGCAAATTATAAACATACATTATATGACCAGTAATATTGAAAAACACTTTTTAATTAATATAATAAAAATATATTAATTAAAAAAGTGTTTTTTTTGTAAAAAAACGATTACACCTTAGTATTTCTTCAAGCAAATTTATAATTTAGAAAGGACTGATATTAAAATGAAAAATATTAAAATTTTAGTTGTAGAACCAGACAAAGAACCATATATAAAGAGGATTAACAACATAAACTATGATTTGTATGGTATAGTATATTATCCATATAAAAAAATGAAATTAGAAGAAAACCTATATCTAATTTATAGTAAAGATGCAACATTAAATAAAGGATTAAAAAGAAATCGAATAGTAAATGGTATAGAAATATATTCAACTTTTATTATAGTAGCATATGATAAAGACGAAATTACTTCATTGTCAGTTGAACAAATTGAAAAGATAAAAAATATATTTTAAAAAGTATATAAAAGAATATATTAATATGTAAAAAAATTTAGAAAAAGAAGAAAAAGAAAAATTAGAATCATATAACAAAAATGAAGAATCAGAAAAAATATTCTTTTAAGTGAAGATTTTGAATATTTAAGCTGGGCCTTTTTACCTTAATTTTTAACTAAACATATTTACTTTATTAGAATAAAATAGTACAATAAGAAAGGTGATTACGATTATGAATACTGTATATTTGTCAAAATCAAAATATTGTAAATGTATTCAGTGCTTTAAAATACTATGGATGGATAAATATAAATCAGATGTTGCAATACCAAAAGCTAGAGATTCAGTTTTAGAAAATGGAACTAAAGTTGGCGAACTAGCAAGAAATTTATTTGGAAATTATACAAATGTTGAATACAATACTGATTTAAATATTATGATTGAAGATACAAAAAAATTATTAGGAAATAAAAACAATATAATAACAGAAGCTTCTTTTAATTATGAAAATAATTTTTGCAGTGTAGATATTTTGAAAAATGATACTAATGGCATGGAAATCTACGAAGTTAAATCTTCAACAGAAGTGCATGATATATTTTTAGATGATGTATCATACCAATATTATGTTTTAACAAATTTAGGATATCATGTAAAAAAAGCAAATATAGTATATTTGAATAATAATTATGTAAGAAATGGTAATTTAGAATTAAATGAGTTATTTAATATAAAGGATGTAACTGAGATTGCTATTAGTAAACAAGAAGCAATAAAGAATAATATAAAAAAGATTAACGAGTATATGGTAAAATACGAAAATAAGGAACCAGAAAAAGAATTGGGAATACAATGCTTTAAACCTTATGAATGTGCATATTGGGAATACTGTAGTAGTAATTTACCTGAAAATAATATATTTAAAATTAGAAGAATGAAGATAGACCAAAAGTTTAAATATTACTATGAAGGAAAGCAAAGTTTTGAAGATATGCTATATGAAGATATTAATCCTAAATTTTTGGAGCAGATAGATTTTGAAATAAATGAGAAAGAGGATAAAATTGATATTGATAATATTCGAGGCTTTATGAGTACGCTTTCTTATCCAATTTATTTTTTGGATTTTGAAACATACCAACAAGCTATTCCAGAATATGATGGTATTAAACCATATATGCAAATACCATTTCAATATTCATTGCATTATATAGAAAAAGAAAACGGAGAATTGAAACATAAAGAATTCTTGTCTGAATCAGGAATAGATCCTAGAAGAAAATTAGCAGAAAAATTAATTGAAGATATCCCACAAAATGTATGTGTTACTGCTTATAATATGGGATTTGAAAAGGGAAGAATTAAAGAATTAGCAGAATTATATCCGGATTTGAGAGAACATTTATTAAATATTAGGGAAAATATGAAAGATTTAATGATACCTTTTTCACAAAGGATGTATTATAACAAGGCAATGCAAGGTTCATATTCAATAAAATATGTTTTACCTGCATTATTTCCGAATGATTCAGAACTCGATTACAATAATTTACCTGTTGTGCATAATGGATGTGAAGCTAGTGATACATTTTTGTCATTATCAAATCTTTCAAAAGATGAACAAAAAAGAATTAGAAATGGACTACTTGCTTATTGTAAATTAGATACATATGCTATGGTTAAGGTTTGGGAAAAGTTAAAAGACGCAATAAAAGATTGAATATGATGATTTTTCCAAAATACTTTGAAAAAATCCAATTCGTAATAGATTTAATCGGCATATAAATCAATATTATGCAGAGAGTGGTGTTAATTTGAATAGCATTAAATACAACAAAGAAAATAAAACAGTTATGACAGTAAAAGAAAATGGAAATTTGTTCGAAAAAATATAGTAAGATAAATGATGCTATTAAAGTTGAAAGAAAACTAGAAGAAAAAATAGAAAAGAATTTGAGAAATGAAAATAAAGTTCTAGAAAAAGAGAGTATATTAAAATTGATAAAGTTGATAAAGGAATGAATTAATTATGGAATTATATGAAAAAAATGGAAATATATTATACATATTAAATATATTAAAAAAATATAGTGATGAAGAGCATATGTTATCTGTTGCTGAAATACAGAGGAAAATAAAAGAAATATATAATGTCGAAATTGATCCAAGAACAATTAGAAGAAATATAAATTTACTTAAATATAAATTGGATTATGACATAAGTACAAGAGATGAAAATGGAAAAGGATATTATATTAATCGTGACCCAGAAACTGATTTTGAACCTGGAGAAATTAGAGCAATAATTGATAATTTTAGTTATGCAAATTATATTGTACCATCGATTGCTAAAAATATTATAAAGAAATGTAAAAATATTCAAACTATATATGAAAATGAAAAAATAAAAGATTATCAGATTTATGCTAATGATTCAAAAACAGAAAATGTAGAAGTTATAAAAAATATAGAAGATATTTCTGAAAGTATTTTCAAACATAAAAAAATAAAATTTGAATATTGGAAATATGCAATAACAGATAAATTAGAAAAAAACATAGTAAGTAAGCCAATTGTTTCTCCTTATGCCATAGTGTATAGTAAACAAGAATTTTATTTAATAGGTATCAAAGAAGGACAAACTGTTTTTTATAATTATAGAATAGACAGAATAAAAAACATTCAAATTCTTGAAGAGAATATATCTATTAAGAAAAAGAAAAGTGAAATACAAGATTTTGCTGAATCATCTATAGAAATGTTTGGAGGAAAAAAGGAAGAAGTAGAAGCCATTTGCCATATTTGGTTATTAGATGCCATATTTGATATTTTTGGAAGAAATATTACTATAGAAAAAATAAATAATGACGAAGAACATTTTAGATTATTAGTTGATACTAATCCAGTAGGATTTAAAATGTGGGCAATGAGAAATATAGATTTAGTAGAAGTAAAAAAACCACTTACATTGAGAAATGAAATTAAAGAGATAATAGAAGATGCAATGAAAAGATATAATTAATTTTAGGAGATTTAGTATATGAGCGAGAACGAAATAAATTTGAAAACACTGTTAAATAAAAAACTTACAATTCCAGAATATCAAAGGCCATATGAATGGGAAAAATCAAATGTATATATTTTACTAGAAGATATTATAAAAAGTTATAAAGAGAATTTGGAAATTAATTTAGGAACAATAATTATATATAAAAATGAAATAGTTGATGGTCAACAAAGAATTATTACTTTATCATTATTATTAAAAGTGCTTAATCCAGAGATTAAATTAAACATATTTAAGGAAAAACTATTATGTATTTCTAGTACGAAACAAAAAATATTAAAAAACTATTTTTCGATAAAAAAATTTATAGAGAGATTAGAAAAAAAAGACAATTTAGACAAAGAATCATTTAATAAGTATTTAAAAAATAAAGTGAAGTTTTATTTATTAAAATCTAAAACTGAAAAAGAAGCTTTTCAATTATTTGATGGAAGAAACTCTAAATATAAAGATTTAACTCCTGTCGATTTGTTAAAAGCTTTTCATCTTGGGAAAATACCAGATGATGATAATTTAAAAAGAGATATATTAGAAAAATGGAAAAAAAATATGGAAGGAAATTTTAAGGGCATAGATAATTCAATGAGCAGGAATGAATATATATTTAATTGTATGCTTTTTAATATTTACAATTGGTCACTAAATAAAAAATCTAATAGAGCTTTTTCAAAAAATGATATATATTTATATAAAGGATATGATGATGAAGATGAATATGAGTATGTAAAATATTATAAATCAAGAAATAAGGACTGTTTTCAGATAAATAAACCATTCAAAGCTGGAGAAGAATTTTTTAAGATGGTTGAACATTATATAGGAATGTTAAATAAAATCATAGAAAATAAAAATTTACTGGATAAAATCGAATTCGAAGATAAAAATAATTATCATTTTCGATATATAAATTATATATATTATGGAGGAATATTATATTTTTATGATAAATTTGGAGAAGGAATACCTGACTTTTATAAAGAAACTATAATCGAATATATATATAGATGGAGTATATATCATCGTATGAAAAACAAACAAGTTAATTTAGAATCTATTAACAAGTATGTTATAGAAAGTGATTACAATTTTTTCTTTGAATGTAACAATGCATTAGAAATAAAAGAATTGTTTAAAATGGAGGTAATATGCGATATAGAAGAACCTAGTGAGAAAGAAAAATTAGGTAAATTAAGGAGATATTTATGGAACGAATTGAATTATATAGAGGATTAAAAAAAGATTATATAATCCCATGTTTTCAAAGAGAATATTCATGGGGAAAAGAAGAAATTGAAAAATTAATTTCTGATATAAAAAGCTTAAAACCACAAGAAAAATATTGTTTAGGAATAATAACAGTTAAAGAAGATAATAAAGGAAATTTTTTAATAGATGGTCAACAAAGATTGACTACTTTATATATGATAGCTATATGGTGTGACTATATAAAGAATGATGATGAAATAAGACTATCATCTGAATATAATACTCTAACTTCAGAAAAAAACAATTTAAATAAAATTTTAGATGATAAAAAAGAAAATGATAAAAAAGAAGATGATAAAAAAGATGATGATTTGCCACAAGTTTTAGAAGCAGGATGGAATATAATAAAACAAGAAATAAAAGAAAATGATAAAAAAGATATGAGGGAAATAATAAGAAAGAACTTATATTATTATGAAATAAATTTAGATAACAATACAGATTTAAATCATTATTTTGAAGTTATAAATTCTAGAGGAGTACAATTGAGTAGAAGTGATATTGTGAAATCTAATTTAATGAAATTATTAAATATGGATGAGGATAAGGATAAGTATATGTCCTGTTTGAATCATCTATGGTATGAATATGAAAAAATGGATAGTAAAACAGATAAATACAAAAAATTTACAGATATTTTAGAACAAAATAATGAAATTATAAATGAAGCAGAAGAAAATGATATTACAAAAAAAGAACAAAATATAGAATATAAAACAATTAATGAAATTATAAATGAAGCAAAAGAAAACGATATTACAAAAAAAGATCAAAATAATAAAGATAAGAATTCTCAATATGATATTAAAGATGAAAACTCTATATTGAATTTTGAATATTTTTTATTGTATGTAATAAGATTATATAAAAATAGAAATGAACTAGATAAAGATATTCAAGGAGAATTTAATCTTAATAATTTAATTGAAGAATACGAAGTTTTTAAAAGAAGTGAAGATGTAGTTGAATTTTTAGATTTTTTAATATCTATGAAGAATATATATGATAAATATGTAGTTAAATATGATAGAAATAATGAAAATTGGAAATTAGAAATAAAAAGTCCAGAAATGATATTAATACAATCTTGTTTGAGAGTATCTTTTGTAAATAGTAGATTAATGCATTGGGTGTATAAAACATTAGCTTTCTTTTATAAAAATAAAGATATGAAGGAAGAAAGTAAAATAGTTAATGAATATGTAAAAGAAATGGAAAATTATATTAGAGGAAAATATATAAAAGATTTTATAGAAAATAATAAGGAAAAAGACTATAAAACTGGATTTGATACACCACATATTGTATTGAATTATTTGGACTATTTAATAAAAATAAATGAAAAAGATGTAAAAGAAAAAATACCAGAGGCTAAAGATCTTGAATTTAATGAATTTAAATTCAAATACAGAGATTCAATAGAACATTTTATGTCTAGAAGTTTAACAGAAGAAGAATGGGTAGATGATTTTGGAAATATTGCTTTATTGGCATATGGAACAAATACAAGAATGCAAAATGCTGATTCGGATTTAAAAGCAAAGCATTTTCAAAAAGAATTGTCAGAATATAGTTTAAAACTACAAATAATGTCAAAGATTGCATTAAATGAGGATAGAGGATGGAATGAGAATTCCTGCAAATATATTAGAGAAAAATGTATAGAAATTTTAAAAGATGATTTAAATAAAAAATAAAGCACTGAATATTACAGAGCTTTATTTTTTGTTGTTCATACACATTATATGACCAGGGGTATTGAAAAATATTTATATATAATTATAATCTAAATATAAAAATAATATAGAAATCTAGTTATCCATATAATAAAGAAAGGAAAAATAATCCTATGAAAGAAGAAATAAAAGATGATTATAATTTAATAAATTCAAGAGCAATATCTGATTACAATAGAATGATAAAACATAAGTTTAATACAGAAGAATTAGCTGTGCTTGTTCATAGAAATCAAAGGATGAGTATTGAAGAAAAAATAGAAAAATATAATGATTTAATAAAGAATTACCCTGACATGGAAGTAATAGAGAGAATAAATTGCAAGCATTATGCTAGTGTTAAAATTATGATAAAAAATGAAATTCAAAGATTAAAAACATTAAATAAAAAATTAATACAAAATGATGAAAATTGCATATATACATGGGCAGAATACAACAAATCTACACAGAAATTTGAATGTAATGTTGATATAGCTCACATATTCAAAACATATAAAGAAGCTTTTAAAGATATTCAGGATTATATTAAAGAATATGATGATACAGTATCTTTTAGAATAACAAAAAAATATTTTGACAAAAGAAAAAATAATATATATGCAGATTATAATGTTAAAAACAAAAAATCAAAATTGGTAGATATAGTCGAAGAAAATCGAGACTATTTAGATATTGATAATATTTTTCTAAACATTCCTACTCCATTTAAAAAAGGAGACATTTTAATTTCTAACAGTACAACAGGAAAATTCTTTGTAGATAATGATGTTTTTGTATTAGATTATTTATGTACTTGGGAAAAAGATTTAGAAAACTTATTAGCAGAGGGAAATCATGATTCATCTGACATGATGGGATATGGATATTATTTAGTAAATGAAGATACTACTGAATTTGTAAGAGATCATAAATGGAATTATGATACATTTGAATATTATGATGGAAAATTAACAGGAAGATACAGAATTTTAAAGGCTATTAGTAGTTTTATAAAAGGAAAAATAGGGCTAGAATTATTTGTATATGCTTATGATACATACAAAACTGAACTTTTAAATGAAAGATTTTTTTATACAGATGAGGCTCTTAAATTAGCAGGTATGTGTGAAGTTGAAAATAGATTGGAAAATATGTTAAAGATTGTTAGTGGAGATATTATAGAAAATGCAAAAAAATATGATGTAGAAGCTATTGTTAATCCAAATAATAAATATATGGATTATGGATGTGGCGTTTGTGGTGCTATTTATGATGCAGCTGGAATAGAACAAATTGAAACATATTGCCATAATAAATGGATTAAAGACATGGAAGTAAATGAAATTAGAATAACACCAGGTTTTTATTTAAAAAAAGAGATTATTCATGTATATGCTCCGATTTACACTCAAGAAGAATATCCTATTGAAAGATTAAAAGAATGTTATTTAAAATTATTTGATAAAATAATAGCAGAAAAGTATAAAAGTGTTATAATTCCTTCATTGGCAACAGGATTTCATCGGTTATAATCATGAAGATGTCGCTAAAGATGTAATGAAATTATTAAATGAATTTTGCAATCAAAATGATATAACAATTATATTTAATTTATATGATGATGATACAAAAGAAATATATGAAGCCTGCATTGTATGACAATTGTTAAAATTATTTAATTTTAATAGCTAGTATGAAAATGATAACAAAAATATTTTAAATACTAAGAAAGGGGAGAAAAATTTGATGTCTAAAATTAAAGATTTAGAAAATATACCTAAAGTAAAAGTAGTAGGTGTTGGTGGTGGAGGAAACAATGCAGTTATCCGTATCATTAACGATAAAGTGCAAAATATTGAAACTTATTTAATAAATACAGAAATGAGTGTTTTAAAAAAATATAACATCAAGAATGTATTGCAAATAGGAAAAGAAACTACAAAAGGATTAGGTGCAGGAGCTGATGAAAAATAGGAGAAAAATCAGCGATAGAAAATCGAAAAGATATAATAAAAATATTACAAAATACAGAGATGTTTTAAGATAATAAGAAATCGAATACATTAATAAATAATCAAAGGGAGATTTTTAAATTGAAAGAAAATAAAAAAGCTATTATATTAGATATGGATAATACATTAATAGATGGAATAAACAAAACAGATAAAGAATCCATTATGATATTAAGACCTAATTTGGATAAATTGATAATTAAATTAAAAGAAGCAAAGAAAAAAGGGATTGATATTATCCTATGCACTACAGCAAGAGATTTATGGGTAAATAAATTTTTTTCATTAAAACCTGAATTTAAGATTTTGTTTGATAAATTATTTACTCGTGATAATGAAGAAGAGTGGATGAATTATAGTGAAGAAGAATACCCATTAGAATATAAAGCCAGAAGTGAAAATATCAATATAGAATATTTAAAACCAGTGACAACATTTGGTTATAATTCAGTATTATTTATAGATAATAATAGAACAGAAGGCATGAGATTACAAATATTATTTGAGATAACTGAAAATAAAATAGAAAGTGATGTAACATTTTTTAGTGCTTTTGGTTTTTATGAAGGTAGAAATTATAAAGAAATAATGAATTACAAAAAACTAGCCAGTCAAAACACGGAATTTTTAAGGAAATTAGAGGAATATTTAAATACTGCAAAAAATGAACCTGGTTGCAATATGATGTGCTCTGTAATAGATAAATTTATAAACAAAGAATTTCAACCTGGTTTGATTTTGGTAGATAAAGAATATTTAGAAGATTACAAAATATTTAGTAATAAAATATCATTATTGAAAGGAGAATTAGATAAAAAATTTAATTGTTAGAATTTTAGATAGAATAAAGAAGTGATATTAATTATTATATTTATTTCTATAAGAAAAAATACAAAATGATAGTGAACATTTTAAATTAATTGTAGATACAAATGATATGGGATTTAGAATGTGGGCAATGCGAAATATAGATTTAGTTGAAGTAAAAAGACCAATACATTTACGAGAAGAAATGAAAGAAATTGTAGAAAAGGCTTTTAATAAATATAACAAATTACAAGCGTACATTATGTGACCAGTAATATTGAAAAATACTTTTTAATTAATATAATTAAAATATATTAATTAAAAAGTGTTTTTTTGTTGAATAGGAAACAATATGAGACTTTTTAATTTCACAATATAAAGTGAAAATAAATATTTTGTTTTCAAAAGAAAAATCACTTTTCCTATTCAAAAATATCGCATTACTCTGAGAATGTACACAAATTTATATTTAGAAAGGAATGATATTAAAATGAAAAATATTAAAATTTTAGTTGTAGAACCAGATAAAAAGCCATATATAAAGACAATTAATAAAATAAATTATAATTTATATGGTTTGGTATATTACCCATATCAAACAATGAAATTAGCAAAAGATTTATATCTAATTTATAGTAAAGAGGCAACACTAAAAAAAGAATTTAGAAGAAATCGAATAGTAAATAATGTGGAAATATATTCTACTTTTATTATAGTTGGATGTGCTAAAAACGATATTACCTCATTAACGGTTGAACAAATCGAAAAGGTAAATAATATATTGTGAAAATCATAAAAAAGGAGAAAAAATGAAAACAGGATTTAATGATTTAGATCAAAGAATAAAATTAAACAAGAAACAAGTATTATTGATATCAAGTAGAGATGAAATTAAAAATATATTTGCATTAAATTTAGTAAAAAATATAGCAATAGATAAAAAGATAGAAACAGCTTTATTTACAAATTTAGATTTAATAGATGAAGAAGAACAATTTAAAATATACACGCAAGATATATTAACATCAATTTGTTCAAAAGTAGAAATAAACAAGATTATAGATAATAGATACTTAAAAACAACATTAACAAAAGAAGAATTAAAAGCAGTAAAAGAAGAAGGAAAAATAGAAGTATATTTTGATAAAGTTAATGGTCAAAAATTATATATAACAAAAGAAATATTAAATGATGAAGAAGAAAAAAGTGTGTATGAAAGTTACAAAAAAATAAAAGATGCACCTTTATATATTAGTGTAACACAGGAAATTACAATTAATCAGTTTAGAGAAAAATGTATAAATTTGAAGAAAGAAAAAAATATACAATTAATCGTAACTAGTACAGATATGATAAGCGATAACAAAGTACATATTTTAAAAGCATTAAAAGAACTTGCAAAAGAATTAGAAGTTTTAATATTAGTTACAATAGCTACAATAGAAAACAATAATATACCTTTAAAACAAGAAATAAAAGAACTTGCAGAAATAATGCATATTACTGATATAACAATATATCTTGAAACAGGAAAAGAAGAAGAAAAAGGAATAGTACATTGTATAATAGATACTAACAATAAAAAAAATATCGTGGACTTGCTTTATCTTATGAAATATAACAAGTTTGTTGATTTAATATCAAAATTTTAAGAACATATTAAAAAAATTAGGAGAAGTTAGTTTGGAACATTTAAAAAATTATAGTAAATTTGTTTCGATAATAAGAAAGTTTTAAAGAAAGGAGAAGCCTATGAATAATATATATTTTTTACAAATAATGTGTGTTTTTGAAGAAGAAATTCATTATGAAAATGTATATTCCAAAAAAGATATTGCAATACAAGAAGGAATTAAAAAGTTGAAAGATTTATTTATAGAGGAATATAAATCAATGTTTGAAAAAGATGAAGAAAAGAATATTCTTAAATTAAATCAAGAAGAATTATTTAAATTAAAAGCAATTTATGATTTTACAATAACAGAATATAATCCAGAATATGTTGATAGCCTAAATGATATTAATAGTCTACCCATAATAAAAGACTTTGATATTTATGATTTATATTCTACTGAGTTAAAGCCTGCAAAAATCGAACATGTTTATGATTATTATGGAAAAGAAATATACATATCAGCAATATATATATTTAATTATAATGGAAAAAGAATAGAAAGCAAAATAATGATGAATTATGAGGATTATAAAAATCCTAAAGCAGGAACAAAGTTCAAAAAAGGAGATATTGTAAGAATAAAGAAAAATATAAGGAGCCATGATAACTACAATTTTATAGACAAACTTCATGTAATTACAGATATCCCTCATAAAAAAGAAGAACAAAAATTTTTTAGTAATACTTATACAGTTATAGTAAATCATAATAGTTACGATGAAGGATGTCATATTGATGTTTTTAATGAAAATGAGCTTGAACTTTATACAGAAAATCTACCCTTTGATTCTCCTTTAATATTTTTAAGTAAATATATAAAAAAAGAAATAAGGTTGGATACCATTAGTTGGTCAGATATAACATGTGGACATATAACTTTAAATGAAAAAAAGAGTTTTAGAGATATTCCTGAAATAATTAATCAATTAAAAAATGAAAATAGGATTTAGAGAGTTAGATAAAATAATAAAATGCCTAGTTATGAAAAGTTGGATTTCCAAAAAGGAGGAAGAGAAAATGAAAAATAGAATAGAATTATGTTGTCATACTAAAATGTCAAAATTACAAGGGTTAAATGATGTTAAAGAATATCTTGAGGAAGCTATAAAGCGTGGCTGTAAATCAATTGCAATAACAGATACAGATAGTACGCAAAGTTTTGTTGAGGCGAATGAATATTTAAGTCTTTATACATCTAATAAGGATTTCAAAGTTATATATGGTGCAGAAATGCACTTTAAGGCATCAAAAGAAAGTAAACAATTATATACAATATATATATATGTAAAGGAACAGAATGGACTAAAAAATTTATATGAGTTAGTATCAAAAGCTTATAGAAATATAGTAAAAGGTAAACCTGTATTATATAAAAAAGACCTGATAAATAGTAGAGATGGTTTACTATATGCTGCTATTGGAAATCAAAGTGAGATATATCAATGTATTAGTAATTCTAATATCAATAAAATAGTTGATTTTTATGATTTTATAGGTATTGAGCCTAATGAAAGTAGCAAGAACATAAATATAAAAATTAGTAAACTATGTAAAAAAACAAGTAAGTTACTTATTGGTACATCAGAATGTAATTTTATTAATAAAGATGATTTTCAATGTAATGAAATATTAAATTTATACAAAAAAGTTCCTGATATTAAAAAAGGAAATAATAAATATTTTCAAACAACTGATGAATTACTAAATTGTTTTAATTACATTGAAAACCCAAAAGCGATTGTTATTGATAATCCAATAAAAGTTGCCGAACAAATAGAAAATATCAATATAATATCACAGGAAATTAGTCATCCTAAAATAGAGTCTGCAGATACAATCATTTTGAATAAATGTTATAATAAAGCTCATGAAATCTATGGTGAAAAGTTACCGAAAGATATTGAAAAAAGATTACAATTAGAATTAAATTCCATTGAAACCAACAATTTTGGAAGTATATACTTAATATTTAGTGACTTAGTACAATATTCAAACAAATTAGGCTATGAAGTGGGAAACAGAGGAAGTATAGGTAACTCATTTGTTGCTTATTTATTGGGAATTACAAAAATAAATCCATTGGAGTATAATCTTCCTTTTGAATTTTTAGCAGGAAAAAATTACGATAAAGAACCAGATATAGTTTTAAATTTTTCAGAAAAAATAAGAGATAAGATTTTTAAATATCTGCAAGATAAATTTGGAAAAGATAAAGTAATATGGTGTGGAAGTATAGAATCTATTGATGAAGAATCAATTTCCAAATGTTTGAAAGAGTATAAGTCAACTTTTGAGTTAAAAACAGAGGAAACAGATAAAAAGATAATCAATATGCTATCAGGGATAAAAAAAGTAACAGGTGAGCATTCAGGAGGAGTATTTATTATTCCAGAAAATTTGGATATTTTAAATCTTACTCCAACAGAAATAGGTGTAAATGGGCATTTAAAAACACATATAGATTACCATCATATATGGCATTCAGGGTTATATAAATTTGATATAATCCTTAATGATGAAGAAACAATGTTACACGAATTACAAAAAGCAACAAATATTAAATCAACAGATATAAATTTAGATGACGAAGAAACGATCAAATTATTCTTACATGCAAATGACAAATCTTATAAAGATAGTATAAATGGAATTCCTAAATTTGATACAGAACTTGTAAAAAACATTATAGCTGTTTCAAAACCAAGAAATTTTAATGATTTAGTATGTATTTATGCTCTAGCAAGTGGTACAGATACATGGAATTACAATGTAATATCTTTAATAAAGGAAGAAGGTAAAAAATTAAATGAAATCATTTCAAATCGAGAGGATGTCTACAATTATTTAATTTCAAAAAATATTAAAAAAGATATCGCTTTTAATATAACAGAATTTATAGGAAAGGGAAAAGCTAAAGCAACTCAAAACTCAAATCAAGATATTGGGAATAAATATAAAAAATGGGAAGAATACAAACAAATAATGAAAGAACATAATATCTCAGAAAAGTATATACATTCAGCAGAAAAAATAAGATATATCTTTCCAAAATCACATGCCATAGGATATACAATGAATGCTTTTAAAATAGCATGGTATAAAGTACATTATCCAAAAGCTTTTTACGAAGTATATTTAAAAATAAATGACCACCAAGATAAGTAAACATACATTGTATGACCATGCACATTTATATCCTCGCAATCTTTATATATAATTAATGTATTGAAACTAAGACTTAATCATAGAGAGGAGAAAATATAATGGTTAATTACAAGTTAGATGCAGAAGATGAAAAGATAATAAATGAATTAGATGATTTATGTGGAGTGGTACAAAATAAGGAAATACTAAGAGATATAATACTTTATATTAAATTAAAGCAAAATAATGAATTGGATTTGGGAAATTACAATATTATTGTAAGAAATAATTCTTCTTATAATTTATTAAATGATTTATTAAAAGTATGTTCAAAAATTTTTCTAAAATACAATATTATTAAAAATGAAAAAATTTGTTACCTAGATAAAATAGTTAATATTAGAAGAGACTCTCCATTAGATAAGATTGCGGGAATAGAAGATTCAATAATTGTCATTAATGAGAGAAAATTAAGAATTAATTATAATGATGAATTAGATAGTTTAAATAGAATTATAAATCAGTTTAAAGATAAGTTATTCATATTTGAAGATACTAATTTTTGTGAGGGAGAGGCTGATGGAGAACTTGGTAAATTAGCTTCTTTTAGAATGACTATAGATAAGATTTCTTTAGATGATAAAATTATGTATTGTAGGAACTGTTTTGAAGAGCACAATATTAGATATAAAAAACAGGATATTAACGAATATGCTGATGTTCCTTTTTGGATATTAAAAAATATGGTAATAAAATTATTAATAGAATGTAAAAGTAAAAAGTTAGATTTTGTTGATAAACAAATGTTAAAAAAGAATAAAGAATTTTATTCACAAAATAAAATAAGAAAAAGAAATAAAAGGAATACTAAAAAGCAAATTGATAAAAATGCTAAAGAAGAATTAAATGATTTGATAGGTTTAGATGAAATTAAGAAGCAAATAGAAAAAATTCTTAACTATGTAAAATTAAATAAAGAGAGAGGACAAATGCCATCATTACACATGTGTTTTACAGGAAATCCTGGTACAGGTAAAACAAGTATAGCAAGAGTTATTGGAAAAATATTTGAAGAAGAAAATATATTAAGTGGAAGTGGAGAATTTATTGAAATTCATGGAAGAGATTTAGTAGATAAATTTGTTGGATGGACAGCTCAAAAAGTACATAATATGGTAGAAAAAGCTATTGGTGGAGTATTATTTATCGATGAAGCATATAGCTTAGTTGCCGATAGAAGAGGAGGTTTTGAAGATGAAGCTATAGCTACACTTATAAAAGAAATGGAAGATCATAGAAATGAAATATGTATTATTCTTGCTGGATATACTGAAGAAATGAAAAATTTAATAGACCTTAATCCTGGATTTGAAAGTAGAATACAATTTACTATTAATTTTCCTGATTATAATGAAGAAGAATTATTAGAAATATTTGAAGGATTATGCAAAAAAGAAAAATATAAATTATCTGATAATTGTAAAAATACATTAATCAATAATTTTAAGATTGTAAAAAATGTAAATAATTTTGGAAATGGAAGATATGTAAGAAATTTATTCGAAAAAGTAAAATTTGAACAAGCAGATAGGATAGTACAAACTAATAGTAAAGCTATAAATTCTATTATAAATAAGGATGTTGAAAGTGCGATAAAGTCTATTTCATTTAAAGAAAAACAAACAAGAAAAATTGGCTTTTACTAAAACCAAGAGTTATAAGATATTACAAATGCAAACATAAATATTAAAAAATAAATAAAAGGAGGAAAATTTAATGTCTAAAATTAAAAATTTAGAAAATATACCTAAAATAAAAGTAATAGGTGTTGGTGGCGGAGGAAACAATGCAGTTATCCGCATAATTAATGATAAAGTGCAGAACATTGAAACTTATTTAGTAAATACAGAAATGAGTATTTTAAAAAGATATAATATCAAGAATGTATTGCAAATAGGAAAGGAAACTACAAAAGGATTAGGAGCAGGCTCTGATGAAGAAATAGGAGAAAAATCAGCAATAGAAAGTCGAGAAGATATAATAAAAATGCTACAAAATACAGATATGTTATTTTTAACAGCTGGTATGGGAGGAGGAACAGGAACAGGTGCAATACCAATAATAGCAGAAATAGCAAAAGAAATGAATATTTTAACAGTAGGAATTGTAACAAAACCTTTTACATTCGAAGGAAAGAAAAGAATGATTAGAGCAAATATGGGAATAGAAAAATTAAAAAGTAAAGTAGATGCTTTAATTGTTATATTAAATGATAACTTATTTAAAGTTGTAAGTAATAAAACATCAATAAATGAAGCTTTTTTGTTGGCTGATAATACTTTGAAGCAAGGTATACAAAGCATAACAGATTTAATAACAACAGTAGGAGAAATAAACATTGATTTTGCAGATGTAAGAACTGTATTTAATTATAAAGGAAAAGCATATATGGGAATAGGAAAAGCAAATGGTGAAAGTCGATTAATAGATGCAACAAAACAAGCGATAGAAAATGCATTAACAGAAAATAAAATCGATACTGCAAAAGGTGTTATATTCAATGTTACAGGTGGAGAAAATTTAGGGCTAAATGAAATTAATAATGCTATTAAATTAATAAATGATAGAGTAGATATAGCAGCAGATATAATGTTTGGAACAGTAATAAATCAAGATTTAAAAGATGAAGTTATAGTTACAGTGATAGCAACAGGTATCGAAGAAAATGATAAAGCAGAAAAAATATAAAGAAATTTATGGGGAATTGTTAGGTATGAAAGAAAATCAAAATATATTCCTTCTTACCTTTTATAATGTTATTGTTAAATTTTAAAAATATGCTATAATATTTGTGGAGGAAAGAAAAAATGCAAAAAATATTAATAGTAGAAGATGATAAAAACATAAGCAAAGAACTAAAAGAACTACTAGACAATAGTGGATACAACGGAGTTATCTTAGAAAATTTTGAAAACTCTCTAGAAGAAATAAAAAAAGAAAAGCCAGACTTAATATTATTAGATATCAATATTCCCAAACTAAATGGAGAAATGTTATTACAAAAAATAAGGAAAGAAAGTAGTGTTCCAATCATAATGGTAACAAGCAAAAATACAGAAGCAGATGAAGTATTATCTATAAGTTTAGGAGCAGACGACTTTATCACAAAGCCATATAATCCAACAATTTTATTACTAAGAATTAATAATATATTTAAAAGAATAGAAAATAAGAATGATATATTAAAATACAATGATTTAGTTGTTGATCCTAAAAAAGGAATAATAAAAAATGACAAAGAAGAAATTATTTTAACCAAAAATGAAATGATAATATTTACATTTTTGTTATCGAATAGAGGAAATATTGTAACAAGAGATGATTTAATGACAGATTTATGGAACAATGATTCATATATTAATGATAACGCATTAAATGTAAATATAAGTAGATTGAGAGCAAAATTAAGTAGTTTTTCTTATGAAGATGTAATTGAAACAAGAAAAGGACAAGGTTATATACTCAAGTAATATACTGTTTTATTAAAGCAAAGAAAGGTGTTAGTTTATGAAACTAAACAAATATTTAAAAAGTAACTTTATAATTATACTATTATTTATTATAGTAGTAGTAATATCTAACTTAATATTTATTTCGTTTAAAGTTGTCAATCAAGCAATAATTGGAATAAATATAACATTGGTATTAGGACTTATAACATACATAATAATTGACTTTAGAAAAAGAAAAAAATTCTATGACAAATTTTTAATTGATTTAGATTTATTAGATAAAAAATATTTAATAACAGAAATCCTAAATAAACCAGAATTTTACGAAGGTGAAATCTTATATAATAGTTTATATGAAATAAATAAAGCAATGGCAGATGAAATAAAAGAATATAAGCAAAGTATATTAGATTTTAAAGAATATATAGAAATGTGGATACACGAAGTCAAATTACCACTTGCATCTATGAACCTAATGATACATAACCATAAAGAAATTATAGACAAAAAATTTATAGAACAATTAAGAAGAATTGATGATGATGTAGAACAAGTTTTATATTATGTTAGAAGTGAAAATGCTGAAAAAGATTACTTAATTAAAGAAACTAGTTTATCTAAAATTATTTCAAATGTAGCAATGAAAAACAAAGATTTGCTATTAGAAAATAAAATTGATTTTAATGTAGATGTTAAAAATAAAAAGGTTCTAACAGACTCTAAATGGCTTGAATTTATTATAAATCAGATTTTAAATAATAGTATCAAATATATAAGAGAAGATACAGAACATTGTATAAAAATAACAGCAGAAGAAAACAGTAAAAATGTCATTTTGAAAATCTATGATAATGGAATAGGTATTAGCACAAGTGATCTTTGTAAAGTATTTAATAAAACTTTTACTGGAAGTAATGGAAGAAAAGGTAAATACTCAACAGGTATGGGATTATATATAGCAAAACAGCTATGTAATAAATTAGGTCATAAAATCACAATAGATTCTAAAGAAAATGAATATACAGAAGTTAGTATTTTATTTAATAAGAATGACTTCTTTGATGTAACAAAGGAACAAATCGGAAAGTCTTAAAAATCATTCTAGTTTTATTTTAATCTCTTTGGCTTTCCGTAAATTTGTTCTGCGCCAATTTTACATTAGTAAAATTGTGTGCAATTGCTGGAGCGAAGCGACTTTTATATAATAGGAAAGTATTACTTTCCTATTATATAAATTAAAAAACTATTCTTGTTTCAAGAGTAGTTTTTTCCTATTCAAGTACATTGTGAGTATACAAATTTTATACTTTTTACATTACAAATTTGTAAGGTAAAGTAATATTAAAAAAGCGACAATTAAGAAAAATTACTATATAATAAGTACAAATATTAGTAAGGAGGAAAAAAATATGTCTACAATATTAAAAATTGACAAAGTAGAAAAATACTATGGAAATAAATCTAGCTTAACAAAAGCATTAGATAATATATCTTTCGAAGTAGAAGATAAAGAATTTGTCGCTATAATGGGAGCATCAGGTTCAGGAAAAA
>CAYVCM010000016.1:0-25367 GCA_964449925.1 uncultured Clostridium sp. | reverse complement strand
AATTTTTTGTATTCTTCTTTTGATTTTTCGTCTGTTACAAATCTCATGTTTTCTTTTTCCTCCTAGTATTTTTGCCATACATGAGTATTTTACACCAATATATGGTTTTTTACAAGTCATTTGTGTTATTTTTTGGTGAATTCTTGAAAGCAATAGAAAACCTCTCCACATTTTTGCGAAGAGGAAAGAAATTTTCTTTTTTTTACTTTTCCAATCGGAGGGCTTTCATAAAGCCGAATTCTCCGTTGTCCATAAGGACGCCGAAGAAATGGTCTGTGTCATCTCTTTTGATTTCAGAGATGACTCCCTTCCCTCCTGTTGTAATCCCTGGGCATATATATCCTCGGATGTCGGGCTTTACCCACACCCGATCACCAAAGGTATATATAACCCTTCCGTTGCATATAACTGCAACGGGAATATCATTGGTGGAGATGAGGAGAGTCGAACTCCTGTCCATAATACTTTCCAAATAGACTTCTACAAGTTTAGTTTATTTTTTATATTCATCTAAATCACACCAATAAACAGGTTTAAATTAGATATAGCTTTTAGAATACCCACTACTCTTAAAGCAAAAGTAGCTTTGTTTCCTACTAATATAACACTTTATCTAAATGCGTAGGAACATTTAGGAAAGCGTAGCAGCTATTAAGCAGCTGCTAAAGCATACTCATTATTATTTTCTGCGTTTATATTTAGTTTCCCGTTTTTTTAGTGGCCAACGAGAATCCACTACTTGCCATCCATCCTTCTAGTATTATGTCGAAACCAAGTACATCCCCATGTACATATTTATTATACAATATCTATCTAGTTTTTTCAATATGCGAATTTTTGTAAATTGCGTTTTCTATATTTTATATTATTACTAATTACTATTACATTTTAACAAATTCTAAAAATTTTCATATCATATTTATAGGTGATGTAAATGAATATTGTTCCTACAAATATTTTATATAATTCTTATTTATTAAAACAAAATCTTGCCATATTAAATAGAAATTATTCTTTTTTAAATATTCAAGTTGCTGGAAATAGTGTATTAGGTAAGCCTATATATGTTGTGAAGTTAGGTAAAGGATCTAATAAAGTTTTCTATTCTGCTTCTATTCATGCTAATGAATGGATTACTTCTGTTATGTTAATGAAGTTTATAGAAAATTATTGCGATGCATATCAATCTAATGGTTCACTATATGGATATTCTATTGGAAATCTTTTTAATAGTGCTTCTATTTATGTTATGCCTATGGTAAATCCGGATGGTGTTGATTTGGTTAATGGCTACATAGATAGCAATTCTTCTATATATCAAAATGCTGTTTCAATTAGTAATTGTTTTCCTGATATTCCTTTCCCTTCTGGTTGGAAAGCAAATATTAATGGTGTGGATTTAAAAAACTACCAACCAATTTGCAAAATTTTGTAACTATTGATATTACACAATTTTGCGTTTTTGATTTTAAATTAATTTATCAAAATTTCTTTTTGAATATAAAATTCTTCGTACTTCCATAGTATTTCCTTTTACTACATAAAATATAGTATAATTTTTTACATAAATTCTGTAATATGTATTTTTTCTCTTTTGAGTTGACATATATTTTTCAAATCCTTCTGGATTTTCACTTCTTTTTTCTATTTCTTTAATTACTTCATCGTAAAAATTTTCTGCTGCAATTCTATTTTTTAAATTATGCACAATATATTTTAAAATACTATTAAACTGACTGATAAAAGTAGAAGAATATTTTATTGTATATTTATTATTCGCCATCTAATATCCTCCTAGCCATCTTTTTCATTTCCTCATGTGTATAATATTTTGTATTTGGATCTTCTGCTTCTCTATCAGCTTCATCTAATGCATTTTCAATGTACTCATTATATTCTGCATCACTCATTAATTTTGAATATTTTTCTAAACTCATTACTACCATAGAACCATATCCATTTTTTGTTAAATATACCGCTTCATCTTCTTTTAAAACTAGTTCCTCTATTTCTGGGTATTTATTTCTTAAATCTGATACTGGTCTTATATTAATCATATCAAATCGCCTCCTTGAATTATATTATCATTATTTTATCATTATTTTTCAACAACTTCAATAATTTATTCAAAATTTTAGTCAGTTATTCAAAATTTTAGTCAGTTATATTATTTTTTCATTTAAAAAATCTTCGATTTTTATGAATTCATCTAAGTTTTCATTAATAGAATCTAATTTTGAAAAATTAAAATATATGTAAATATTTTTATCTTTATCTATCTCTATTTTGTTTATTAATCGATATAAATAAATTTTATCAATTCTTTCTAGTTTCAAAAATTTTTCTATTAATTCATCTAATTCTTCTACCTTGTTTTTATCACCTACTTTTTCTTCCGTTTGACTTAATTTTTGTTCTAATTCTTTCTTTTGTTCATTTAATTTTGTTCTTTCAAATTTCAACTTTAGTGAAACTCTAATATAATCTTCTTCTTGCAAAACACCCTTTAATTTATCCATATACATCTTATCTAAATCATTATTTATATCAAATATAGCTTTATCAATTTGTTCTATTTTTTTCTTGTTTCCTTCGCGAAAATCAAGAGTTTTGTTCTGATATTTTTCATAGATCTCATAAAAAATTTCTTTGTCAGCATATATTTGACATATCTTTTTTACAATATAAATAATATGTTTTTCAAATTTTTCATAATTCATATTCAATGGATAACATCCTCGAACTTTCGCATCACTACAGGTTATATATGGATGTGATTTTGCATTTCTTTTAGAGTTCTTTTTTAAAACTATTTGTAGTTTTCTTTTGCAATGATAACAATAAAGTAATCCTCGTAATAAATAATCATATTTTAGCTTTGTATTTGTTCCTCTTTTTTCAATAATACATTGCACTTTTTCGAATGTATCTTTATCAATAATGGGCTCATGCGTATTTTCAACTCGTATATGTTCTTCTTTATTCACAGTTCTAAATTTCTTAACTTTATATGATATTATAGTTCTTTTATTTTGAACTGTATTTCCAATATAGACTTCATTTTTTAGCATATTGCATAAAGTTACTTCATTCCAGTTATAATTTGTTTTATTTTCTTCTTTAACCAATCCTGTTTTTCTATAACCTGTTGGAGATAGATATTTGTTTTTATTTAAGAAATTTACTATTTCTACACTACCATTACCATTTGAATACATGTCAAAAATTTTCTCTACAACATCTCGTACTTGTTCATCTATGATTAATTTGTTCTTTATTGTAGGATGCCTCTTGTAACCATAAGCAGGAATACTACACATATATTCTCCTTGCTTCTGTTTTTCTTTTAAAACACTTCTAATCTTCTTTGAAATATCTTTTGCATACATATCATTCATTATTGCTTTAAAAGGTGTTATATCATTATTTGTGCTATCTATATATGTATCTATTCCATCTGTTATTGCAACATATCTAATATTATTTTTTGGGAAATAATCTTCTAAATAAAACCCTGTTTTAATATAATCCCTACCAAGCCTTGATAAGTCTTTGGTAATAACCATATCAATAACTTTATTTTCTATATCTTGCAATAATTCATTAAATGAAGGTCTATCAAATGTTGTACCACTTATGCCATCATCAACATATTCCTTTACTAAACATAAATTATTCTCCTTTACATATCTTTGCAAAATTTTTCTTTGATTACCGATACTTTCGCTTTCTTGTTTGTCGCCATCTTCTCTAGATAGTCTGATATACATTCCGAACTTTGAAATTTTGACTATTTAAGTTTAGCATTTAACCTCCTATCCGTAATCATCTACATTTACACTATAACGTGCTCTTTAAAATTTTGCAAATAATTTTATCTAATTACTTATTTTTAATTAGCATATTTTCTAAATAATCTTTAAAAACTACCCCTATTGTATCTTTAATATCTTGTTTTTCTTCTGTGAAAATACAATATGTATTAAACTTTAGTTTAGTATCTTTTGTGTTATTTTTATCTTCTTTCATATTTATTCAAATCCTTTCATACTAATACAGAATATTAAAGAAAATGGCTCAATATGACACTCAAAATCAAGTGTATTTGTCAATGTACAATTGGTTTATCTAAATATTAAATATATAGATGATAAATTTTAAATTGTCTCAATATTTAAATAATTTTTGTCCTTCTACTATTAACAGCAATTAAAAATTAAAAATCTTACGGGCAATTTAAATTTTTTCTTTTAATCTAAAAGGCAATTAAAATAAAAACCGTTTTGAGCAAAACGGAATTTTTTACAAGACAAAAAAAGTAAGAACTTTAGCATCTCTACTAATTTTCTTACTTCTTCATTTAATATTATTCTTATTAATTATTATATTCTTAATATAATAAATATCCTATATATTAGTTATCTTCTGCTCTTTTTTAATATTTATTTCAAAAAATATTCTGTGAATTTTATATATTGATCTTGTGCATTAAAGCAAGTATCTATTAAATATCCCTTTTCATTTTTATATTCTTTTAATCCTCTATAATAGAATAATTTATCTTTATCTAAAATAATAAATGGAATAATACTATTTTTTAGGCATTCCTTAAACATTATAATTCTACCTACTCTACCATTTCCATCTTGAAATGGATGAATACATTCAAACCTATAATGAAATTCTATTATATCTTCTATTGTTATTTTCTCTAATGAGTTATACCATTGCATTAATTTTACCATGTCTTTTTGCACATTTTTAGGTGATGTGGTTTTCATATTTCCTGCTTCATTTGCTAATTTCTTATAGTCCCCCACATTAAACCAATCTTTCCTGCTATCTGAAGTTCCTTCTTTTAACATCTTATGAAATTCTTTAATCATTTCTTCTGTTAATTCTTTATCAGCTACATCTAGCATATAATCAACTAATTTAAAATGATTAGCAGTTTCAATAATATCATCTAAATTTGTAATTGATTCTTTTTCTGTTAATAAAGTATTTGTTTCATAAATATATCTTGTTTGATCTTCTGTTAATTTGCTTCCTTCAATGTGATTCGTGTTATATGCAAAAATTATTTGTGTATTATGATATAAATTTCCTTTTAATTGCATTTCTTTTTGCTCTCTTAAAACTTCTAATACATTTATTTTTGAAACATCAAATTCATTTTCTTTTATTAATTCATCAACTGAAACTTCAAATAGTTCAGCTAACTTTTTTAATGATTCAATATTAGGCTCTAAAGTTCCAGCCTCATATTTAGATATTGTAGCTGGCTTTACTCCTAATACTTCTGCCACTTCTACTTGAGTCATTTTCTTTTCTTCTCTATATTTTTTTATTTTTTCTCTTAACATAATAAAATCTCTCCTTTTCTCTATAATATATTATATCATATTGTTTCCAAAAAAGAAAGACACTATAATTAATATTCTTTATATTTTCCATAATAGAATTAAGAATTTTACCTTATATATATTATAACTATATCAATTATTTTATATGTAAATTATTATAATAACAAAATATTTAAATGTTATGTCATTTTTAATTATATCTATGCAATTAAATTATCTTTCTTCAAGTTAATTTTACTTAAAAATTTATATAAATCTATAATATATAAGCATAGAAATTCTGCTTCATTTTGTTTCATTATATCATTATTTTACATTTTTTTCTTTCAATATTCTTTTCAATTTTCTCCCAAAACACATCATAAATATATCCTTTTTCAATATACAACTCCGTTAGCTCCATCTTATATTTTTCCAACAACTTTAAATACTTTTGTTTAAAAACATTTTTACATAACCATTCAACGCCTCTACTAGAAATAACAACTTTATTATTAATTAAAAATTTATACTGTCCATATCCATTATCACACATTTTCTTAATCGCTTTCCTAATAGTAATTTCTTTTCTATCAAAATACTTGCATAACTGTTTTATATTCATATCTGTATTCCACCATTTTTGATTGTTCTTTACTTTTAATAATTCCTCATATTGTTTAATTCTATCTTCAAAAAAATTTATATCTGCATCAATTAATAATTTTTCTTTTTGAAAATAGACATTTAGTAACCAGTAATATCCTTCTATCAAAATAAAATATTTTCTGCTTTTTATTTTCTCACTTCTCCATCTACAGGTTGGATGTTTTTCTAACATAACATCTATTGCTTTTCTTAAATCTAATTCTGTTATTTCTGTACCTTGCTTAGTAGTTAATCCAAGTAGTTGCAATTTCTTTAGTATTTTATTGTATGATAAAAAAATACTATCTAACATCTCTTCTAAATCAACATACATTTTTCTCACTTCCTATACATAAAAATTTCTTAATGCTAGTTTACGTATCATTAAGAATTTGCAAAATTTATTTTGCTCGAATATTGGGTAGTATTTTTTAGTACCTAATATTCGCCAGCTTGGTGTTTTGACACCATTTTGCTGTTTAGGGAAAAATCCCTAAAACCCTTTTTGCCCGCTGGGAGAAATTTTTATTGTTATTTTTCTTAATAAAAAAATTAATTTTTGTTGCTTATTTTACAAAATTTTTCATCCTAATTTACATACAAACTCTCTAAAAATTCTTTAGTATATTCTCTTTGATTTTCGTAATTAGATATAAATTTTTCATGAGCTTTATTATTATTTTTATTATTAAATCTTATATTATTATCTTCCATATTTTGATAGATAGCCTGTCCATTTTTTGATTGATACTGGTATCCATTATTTAATGGATATGGTACATCATTTATATAAATTTTTCTTTGAATTATTTGCTTATTTTCATTTCTAACAATTTCTACTTTCACAAAATTTTTGTCTCTTAAATCTGATATCCAACTTGAAACCGTTTTTGGATGTACTCCTAATTCTTCAGCAAAATAATTATTAGTTGCAAAACAATATCCCTCTTTGCATGCAAGAGATGTAATCATTGCATATAGTAATTTCTCATTTGCTTTTAATTCTTTATTATACAGTATTTTTGATGGTATAATCGAATAATATCCTACTTTATTTCTTTGTTTCTCTTCCATTCTTCCACTCCAATTCTATCAGTAAATCAAGCATAAAAATACAGAATACTCCAATCAATTTGAAATACTCTGTAATATAGATGATTACTGCATTTTATTAAATTATTTTGTGGTTGGAAGTTTTTAAAACTCACAGGTGTGGATTTAAATTTACAATTTCCAGCTGGTTGGGAACAAGCAAGAAGTATTAAATATTCACAAGGATTTAATAAACCTGCCCCTCGTGACTTTGTAGGATTCGGTCCTTTAACAGAACCAGAAGCTTTAACAATTTATAATTTTACTTTAATGCATGATTTTAAATTAGTGCTTGCTTATCATACACAAGGGAAAGAAATTTATTGGCAATTTCAAAACTTCAATCCAGCAAATAGTTTAGAAATTGGTCAGACCTTAGCTAAAGCAAGTGGATATAGACTTGCTGAAACTCCATACAATTCTAGTTTTGCCGGATATAAAGATTGGTTTATTCAAAATTACAATCGTCCAGGATACACCATTGAAGCAGGAATTGGAGAAAATCCACTTCCTATTTCACAGTTTGATGAAATTTATAATGATAATATTGGTATTTTAATTTTAAGTGCTGTTTTATAATATTATCAAAAAATACTAAGTTCTCATTTCTGATTACTTAGTATTTTCTATTTTTTATCTTATTTACTCATATTTTACACTATATATTCATCAACTTGACAATTCTTAAATCTTATTACTGTTTCTGGTTCAGTAGGAAAACCATTAAAATACCAATTAGCACTTCTCAAGAAAAAGCCATGTGAAACAATTAATAATGTATCTATTTTTCCATTATAAGTTTCTATGATTTTATCTAAAAAATCGAATACTTTTTTAGTATATGTTTTACAATCTTCTCCACCTTTTACTGGTACATTTTTTGTATAATATCTAATTTCATTAAATACTTCATTTTCATTTGATTGTCCTTCATATATTCCTAAATTTCTTTCTGTGGCACCTTCATCTATAAGAATTTCTTTATGATGATTTTCATTAACAATATTGGCTGTTTTTATTGCTCTTTTTAATGGAGAACTTATTATTAAGTCAAAATTTGTATCTTTTAATTTATCTCTTAATTCTTTCGCTTGTTCAATTCCTTTTTCATTTAATTCAACATCTGATAGCCCCGCTGCCTTTTTTTCAGCATTCCACACAGTTTTTCCATGTCTTACAATTAATATTTTCATATTCATCATTCCTTTCATTTTTTACACTATCCATTTTTTATCTTTCTTCTTCAATTATTGCCGAATTAATGCTAGCACTGCTAGCATGTACATATTCTGTATTTTCGCATCCAGTTACTTTTGCTGCAATTAATTCCCCTTTATTTCCTGGTTGGTATGAAAAATATGGTGTTATTCTTACTTTTGCTTTCACTTGCTTTTTTTCTTGAGTATTTTCATCAATATATATCATTGGTACATTCTTACCTTGTTTATATTCTTGCATAATATAAAGATGATTGTTATCATTTATAGCTGATTGTATTTTTTCTCCTGCCACTTTTCCTCCCATCTTATGCAAAAACACAACCCCCTCTCCCCATGAACTATTTGTATTGAACCCACTACTTTTCAAAACAAATTGTCTTTTACTTTTTCCAAGCGTAGCTATATCTATGGAACTTTCTTTTCCCTCTGGCAATCCCCCTTCTATGTAATTTTCTTCTCCTAAAATCCATGTTTTTGGAATTGCCTTTTTTAATAAGTTATATTCCGCTTTTCCTAACTGTTCTTCAAAAAATTTTGTATATCTTTTGTCCCATATAAAAGACATTAATGCTTTTTCCTCAAATTGTGGTGTTTTACTAGGAATATGTAAATGTGGTTCTTTTAAAAAGAGTTCAATATTTTTATCTTTATAAGCATCATTTAAATAAAATGCCCTATATATTTCTTCACTACTTGTAGTGTTATGACTTATATTTTCACTGTCCCATTTTTTACCATTTCCTGAAAATATTTCTTCTGCCAAAAAATCTAATTGCCCTTTAAAAGATTTAACTTTATCACTATACGCAATTGTTCCTTCATTTGCAGTTCTACTTTGAATATAATTTTTTAATGTATTCTGTTTCACTAAAGGATCATATCCAACATTTCCATATGTTCTATTTAAAATTTCAGCTAGACCTAATCCAAAAGGACTTGTTTCTATTTCACAAATAGAAAATCCTGTTTCTGTTAATATAAGGTCTGGTCGTAAAAATAAATAATTTGGTAATTCTTTTCCGATATATTCTTTTGGTTTTCCTCTGTCTAAAATTTCTTTTACTTCTTGATTTGAAGAATATAATTCTATACACGCATCCATATAATTACATATTGCTTTACCTATACATAACATTTCATCTTTTTGTTCTTTTGTTAATTTAAATGGTGTTGGACTAACTCTGAATCCAATTCCATCTTTTTCTTTCTCCTTATATTTTTCTTCTTTAATATTGTATAATTGATGACCTTTTGTTTCAATTCTTAATTGATCTCTTATATTCAATTATATCATTACCTCTCATTTTTTACTTTATATTTTTTAATTTATTTATATATATCATATTTTTTTGCTTTTTTCCATATAATTTATGAGATTTGATTATAAATAGAAATAAGAAAAAAAGAAGTTCAAAATCGAACTCCTTTTAAAAAATCCCTACAACTTCTCCATTTTCATCTATGTCAATACTTTCTGCAGCTGGTACCCTTGGTAATCCTGGCATTGTCATAATTTTTCCTGCAAGTGCTACAATAAAGCCAGCTCCTGTTTTTAATTCTATATCTCTGATTGTAATATTATATTCATCTTTACATTCTAGATTTTTAGGATCATCTGAAAAAGAGTATTGTGTCTTAGCAATACATACTGGAAGATTTGCATATCCTAATTTTTCTATTCTTTCAATTTCTTTTAATGCTAGTTCTTCAAATATAACACCTTTTGCTCCATAAATCTTTGCTGCAACTTTTTCTATTTTTTCTTTAATTCCTTCATTTAGTTCATATATATATTGGAAATTTTCTTCTTTTTCTGTTAAGTTAACCAACTTTTGAGCAATATCTATGGCACCTTCTCCACCTTTTGCCCAACCTTCTACTAAACTTAATTCTACACCTTTTTCTTCTAGATGTTTTCTTAAAACTTCAATTTCTGCTTCTGTATCAGAATTAAATCTGTTTATTGCTACAATTACATTTAATCCAAATTTATCTTTAATATTAGAAATATGTCTATATAGATTGTCTAATCCTTTTTCAAGACCTTCAATATTTTCTTCTTGGATTTTATCTTTTTCAATCCCACCATGATATTTTAATGCTTTAATTGTTGCAACAATGACAACTGCATCTGGTTTGATTCCTGCTTTTCTGCATTTGATATCTAAGAATTTTTCTGCTCCTAAATCTGCTCCAAATCCCGCTTCTGTAACTGTATATTCTGCTAGCTTTAATGCAAGTTTTGTTGCTACAATACTGTTACATCCATGTGCAATATTTGCAAATGGTCCTCCATGAATAATGGCTGGTGTATGTTCTAAAGTTTGTACTAAGTTTGGTTTGATAGCATCTTTTAATAATACTGCCATTGCTCCTTGTGCATTTAAGTCTTTCGCATAAATTGGCTTGTCTTCTTCATTATATCCAATTAATATGTTTCCTAATTTTTCTTTTAAATCTTTGATATTTTCTGATAAGCACAAAACAGCCATGATTTCAGAAGCAACTGTTATATCAAATTTATCTTTTCTTGGTACAATTTTGCTTTCTCCTGAAAGTCCTGTCTCTACTACTCTTAGTTGTCTATCATTTAAGTCTACACATCTTTTCCATACAACTTCTTTAAATTTTAATTCATTCCCAAAGTAAATATGATTATCAATTATGCTTGCTAATAAATTGTTAGCAGCTGTTATTGCATGTATATCTCCTGTAAAATGTAAATTAATATCCTCCATTGGAGCGACTTGTACTTTTCCTCCACCTGTTGCTCCACCTTTTATTCCAAATACAGGTCCTAATGATGGTTCTCTTAATGCTAAGATAGATTTTTTGTTGATTTTTCTTAATCCGTCAGCAATTGCAATAGACATAGTTGTTTTTCCTTCTCCTAATGGTGTTGGACTAATCGCTGTTACTAATATTAACTTTCCATTTTTTCTATTTTTTATCTTTTCATATAGTTCTGAAGTAAATTTCGCTTTATATTTCCCATATAATTCCAAATCTTCTTCTTGCACATCTACTTTTTTTGCTACATCTACAATGTTGTCTAATTTTGTATTTCTTGCAATTTCAATATCAGTCATATTTTTCACGTTCCTTTCTATATAATTTAAATTTTTTATTGTATAGAAAAAATTTAATTTCTTCTATCTTAGCCTTATATGAATTTTTTTATATACAATAATTTTAAGCTTTTTATATCTGCATTTTACACGATTAATCCTGCTATAACACCTATCAATGCACCAACAATTACTTGAAAAGGTGTATGTCCTAAAACTTCTACTAATTTTTCAGACACCTGCATACCTGTAAGTCCTGGAGTTTCTACTAGTTTGTTTAATAATGCTGCTTGCTTTCCTGCTGCTCTTCTAACACCACAAGCATCATACATAACGACAAGTGCAAATATAAGTGATAATGCGAATAATGGAGTATCCACACCTTCATATTTTCCTATTAAAGTTGCTAAACTTGTTACAACTGCCGAATGTGAACTTGGCATTCCACCAGCTCCCATAATTCGTTTAAAATTAAATTTTTTTGTTTTAAATAATTCATAAAATAATTTAAACAGTTGAATTCCAAACCATAATATTAATGGCACATATATATATTTATTTTGAATAAAGCTCATAAAATCATTCATTTTTTTATAATTCCTCCCCTATTCAGTTTCGAAATTTTCTTCTTTCTTTTCACCATTTTCATCATTCAATAATATAGTTATTTTTTTCTCTGCATTTTCTAACATTTTGTTGCATTCTTTTGAAATTTTCATACCTTCTTCAAATTTTACAACAGAATCATCTAAGTTCAAATTTCCATTTTCTAATTCACTAATTATTTTTTCTAAATCTTCTATTTGCTCTTCAAAACTTTTTTTCATTTTTACTCCTACCTTTTTAATAAATCTTTTATTCTTTGTTTCATTTGAATTCATTCCATTAATATCATTTTGATTATTTCTATAAATTTTTTATCCACTATATAACTTATAGCAAACCATTCTTATAATAATAACATGTTTTCTTTTATGCTCATTTTTTCAGCTATTTTATATGATTTTTGCTTGCTTTTCTCCGTCTTTTAGTCTAATTGAAATTTCATCTTCTGTTTTTAAGTCTTTTATACTTTTTACTATCTTTTCATTTTTTTCAACAATAGAATATCCTCTTGTTAAAGTTTTTAATGGACTTAATGTATCTAATTTTGATACTAGTTCAATATATTTATTTTTATTTTTTTCTTTTATTTTATTAATATTATTTTCTAGTTGTTTTATATATGAATCTATTTTTATATAGTTTTCTTGAATTCTTCTTGTCGGTTCTTTAAAAACTGAACTAGACATGCATTTGGCATAGCGTAATTTCATAATTTCTAGTTTTTTTGTTAATGCCTGTTTTAATCTTTTTTGATATGCATTAATTTTCTGTTTTATTTCATAAATATCTGGTACAGCAAGTTCTGCAGCCGCTGAAGGTGTTGGGGCTCTTAAGTCTGCTACAAAGTCTGATATCGAAAAATCAGTCTCATGCCCTACTGCTGATATAATTGGAATTTTTGATTCATAAATACTATTTGCAACTATTTCTTCATTAAATGGCCATAGATCTTCTAATGAACCTCCTCCTCTAGCCAAAATGATAACATCTGCTAGTTGATTTTTGTTCATATATTCAATCCCTTCTGCTATTTTTTCTGCTGCACCTTCACCTTGAACAGGTACTGGTAGAAGCCTTATATATACATTAGGATTTCTTCTAGTAGATACATTTATAATATCTTTAATAACTGAACCTGTTTGAGATGTTAAAACTCCTATAATTTTTGGCATCATTGGAATTTTTTGTTTGTGACTTTGAGCAAATAGTCCTTTTTTTTCTAATTCTTCTTTCAATTTTTGATATTTTGTGTATAAATCTCCTACTCCATCTTCTTCCATTATTTTTGCATAAACTTGGTATACCCCATCTCTTTCAAAAACTGAAACAGATCCTAAAATATATACTTTCATTCCATCTTTTGGCTCAAAATTTAATTTTTGTGCATAAGATTTGAACATAACACATTTTATTAGAGAATTTTCATCTTTTAAAGTAAAATATAAATGACCTGTATAATGATGTTTATAATTAGAAATTTCTCCCTTTATTAGTATATTATTTAAATATTCATCTTCTATAAATTTATCTTTGATATATTTGTTTAAATCTGTTACACTAATTGCCATTTCTGCATATTTCATATCTTACTTCCTTTAACTTAAACTAGGGATATACAAAATATCCCTGCTTTAAACTATTTGTTGACAATACTTGCCAATACTCCATTTACAAAATTTTTGGATGAATCTTCTCCATATTTTTTAGCTAATTCAACTGCTTCATTAATTACTACCTTAAATGGTATATCTTTATATTTAATTTCATAAATAGCTAATTTTAATATAGATAAATCAATTTTAGAAATTCTATCAATTTTCCAATCTGATTTTAAGTTTTTTTCTATTAATCCTAGAATTTCCTCTTTGTGTTTTTCAATCCCAAAAATTGCATCTTCTATGTATTCTCTTGCATTTTTATTTTCTATATTTTCACTTTCAAAGTATAAGTCAATTTGTTCTCTTAAATTATTTTGTTTTTGTATTTCTAAACTATAAATTAACTTAAAAGCACTTTCTCTAATTGCTGTTCTACTCATATCCATTCCCTTCTACATTTTATCTATAAAACTTTTTAATTTTGTTTTTACATCTTCTTTATTTCGTTGTACATAATTTCCAATAAATGCTCCTAAAAATAATACAACAATTGCTAATATTAATTTATCCAATCCTGTAATTAAAATTAAAATTGCAATAATAACACCAATGATTGCCCCTTTGAATTGATTCCAAAAATCTTTAAAACTATTCATATTCTCACAACCTTTCCTACTTTCTGCAAAAAATCATTTTTTAAGCTTCTTGTTGTTTTTCTGCAACTTTTTTGACTGTTATATTTACTTCATTTACTTCTAAATCTGTTGCTTTCTTAATTTTATCCTTTATACTTGTTTGAAGTTTTGCAGATAAGTCTTTTATTACTGCTTCTGAGCTTACAACTAAATTTGCATAAACTTTTACATTATTCTCTTTATCTAATTCAACTCTTGTCATAACATCTTCTGTACTTTCAAAATCTTTTGCAACTGAGTTTACTAAATTTTCAATTGTTTCTTTAGATATCATTAATTTTCCACTTTCGTTTTCTAATAAAACACCTTGTCTTTCTTTAATTTGATCTTTCGAACCAGAACTAAAGAATATACATTTAATTGAAAGTAATATAAAGATTGCACTGATTCCTAATACAATTTTTCCTGAAAGGTCTCCTACAATTATTTGATTAATAATATTTCCTACTAAATCCATATCTAACCATCCAAATACTAATAAACATGCTATTATAGCTGCTATCAACATAACATATGAATATATAATTAATGTGATTTTTTCTAAAATTTTCATTTCATTCATTCTCCTTTATTTTATATTTTTATATATTATTCTTCTCCCTTTTCTTCATCACTTTCATCTTTTTCTTCGTCTTCGTTTATAACACTATCTGTATCTACACCTTGCACATGAACATTAACTTCTTCAACTTTTAATCCTGTCATACTTTCCACAGATTTTTTAACTCTATTTTGTATTTCAAATGCAACATCTGGTATTCTTGAACCATATTCTACAATTATATTTACATCAATTTTTGCAGTGTCTTCAATAATCTCTACTTTTATTCCTTTTGCTAAATTTTTTTTCCCACTTAGTACTTCTGAGATTCCTCCTGCAAATCCTCCAGACATTCCAGAAACACCTTGTACTTCAGATACAGCAACACCTGCTATAACAGCTACAACATCACTTGATATTTGAATGCTTTCGTTTTCTGTTTTTATTTTTTCATCTAATTCTACAACTTCCCCATTTTCCATATTTTTGTTTTCTTCATCCATTTGCCATTCCTCCTATCCATTTTATCTCTTTTATATAAGGAATCTAACCTTGTTGTATACAAAAAACTCTAATATGATGTTTAGATTTTTCATATACAATAAAAAGAGATATACTTAAATTCCTATATAAGTATATCAATTTTTTATGAATTTTACAACTGTTTTACAAATTTTTCTTATCTTTCTATTTCTCTATTTATTATTTCTTGCAATTCTTCCTTTGTTAATACTTTGACTTTATCATAATCAACATGCAAATCTGATATGTTATCTAAATTTATACATTTATCAAAACATGTTTTGACCATTCCTATTGTTCAATTTACCCCTCTCTATTGTTCACTTATTTTTCATTTTTTCTATTCAAAAATATCAAATTCATTTATAGGATTTCCTCTTAAATAATCCTGTATTGACATTCTTTTTGCATTTTCACCTTGAATTTCTATTATTTTTAAAATTCCTTCTTTACATTTTATAAACACACCATCTCTAGGATCAGAAATAATAACTGTTCCATTTCTTAAAAAGTTCATATTTTCAGCATAAATTTCATTATTTCCTGCAACATTGACTTTCCAGAATTTTATCTTTTTCTCATTTAAAAATGTATATGCTCCCATTATTGGATTTAATCCTCTAACTAAATTTTTAATTTCTTCTGCCGTTTTTTGATTCCAATCTATTTTTGCCATATCTTTAGATAGCATTGGTGCCATTGTGTAGTCTTCTCCCTGTTTTTCTCTTGGTGCTATTCCTTTTTCTATTTGTTTTAATGTTTCAACTAATAATTCTCCTCCAATTACTTTTAATCTATCCCATAATTCTCCTGTTGTTTCATCTTCTTCAATATCTACTTCTTTTTTCAAAATTATGTCTCCTGTGTCCATACCAACATCCATGTACATTGTTGTTACACCTGTTTTTTGGTCTCCATTTAATATCGCCCATTGGATTGGTGCTGCTCCTCTATATTTAGGTAACAAAGATGCATGAACATTAATACATCCATATGTTGGAATATCTAAAATTTCTTTTGGTAATATTTTTCCATATGCTACCACACAAATAACATCAGGTTTTAGTATTTTTAACTCATTTATAAATTCTTCATTATTTCTTACTTTTTCTGGTTGAAAGACTCTTAAATTATTCTCTGTTGCGAATTCTTTTACAGGACTTGGAATCATTTTCATTCCTCTTCCTTTTGGTTTATCTGGATTTGTTACAACTCCTATAATTTCATGTTCTGCTTTATAAATTGCTTTTAAACTTTCTTCTGCAAAATCTGGTGTTCCCATAAATACAATTTTCATATTTTTCTCCTTTTATTATATAGAAATCTTTGTGTATCTTTTTTGTTGCATTAAAAAATTGCGAAATAAATTATACATATATGACTAGGTTACTTCTATTCTTTCTCTGGTTCAATATATTCCAATGTACCTGGAATAATTTTATCAATAAACAATTCTCCTTCTAAGTGATCTAGTTCATGTGCAATTGCTTGTGCTAATAATTCTTTTGCCGTTACTCGCATTCGCTTTCCTTCTCTATCTGTATATTCTGCAACTACTTCTGCTGGTCTAATAACTTTTGCAAATTCATTTGGAAAACTAAGACAACCTTCATCTACTTCTTGTTCTCCCTTAGTTTTTATAATAACTGGATTAATTAATACAATTGGTCCATTATCATCATATAAATCTATTACTACAATTCTTTTTAATACACCTACTTGTACAGCAGCTAGTCCTACACCATTGTATTTATGCATAGTTTCTATCATATCATCAATTAGTGATTGTATCTTTTCACTCAAAATATCTTCTTCTGGAACTTCTCTTGATATTTTTTTTAATATTTCATCACCTTGATATCTTAGATTTCTAATTGCCATTATTTTTCCACCTTTCTTAATATTTCTATTAATTTGTTGTTTTAAAATATTATATCTACAAAATTTAATAATTAAAATGATGATTTTTTGCTCCGTCCATAAAATCATCAACTCATGTTATTCGGATTAACATCAATCGTAATTCTTGTGTCTTTGATATTATCTTGATAAATTTCTTTTAAACATGTATTTAAAATTTTGTTTAATTCCTCTGTCATGTTTCCTTTTATTATAATTCTCCATCTATATCGATTTTGAATTTTGTCAATCGGACATGGCATTGGTTTTAAAAGTTTAAATTCTTTTTGGTTTAATCTTTGTTCTAAATATTTATGTATTTTATAAGATACTGTTTTTATTTCTTCTTCTTTGTAACTATTCAATCCAACTAATATTATATCGCAAAATGGTGGATATTTCAACTGTTTTCTTAGCGCAATCTCTGTTTCATAAAATAAATTATAGTTTTGCTTTTGTGCACAAATAATACTAAAATTATCTGGATTATATGTTTGAATAATTACCTTACCTGGCAGATTTTCCCTACCTGCCCTTCCTGCTACTTGTGTTAAAATTTGGAATGTTCTTTCATTTGCACGGTAATCATCAATGTTTAAGGAACTATCTGCTGCCACTACTCCAACTAATGTAACATTTGGAAAATGATGTCCTTTTACTACCATTTGTGTACCAATAAGAATGTCAATGTTTTCATTTTTAAATTTATTCAAAATTTCTTCGTGTGAATTCTTTTTAGTTACTGTATCAATATCCATTCGAATTGTAGATGCTTCTGGAAATTGTTTATGAATTTCTTGTTCTAATTTTTGTGTGCCTGTCCCAAAATATCTAATTTTATCACTATGACATTCTGGACAGATATTTACAATATTTTCTTCATGTCCACAATAGTGACATTTTAATTTTTTACCATAACGATGATATGTCATACTAATATCGCAATTTGGACATTTTACAGTATATCCACAATTTCTGCACATGATAAAGGTTGAATATCCTCTTCTGTTTAAAAATAAAATTGTTTGATGTTTTTCTTTTAAGTTTTCTTCTATACTAGTATATAATTCCATACTTAGCATAGAACGATTTCCATTTGCCAACTCTTGTTTTAAGTCAATAATCTCAACTTTTGGTAATGCTGAATTATTTGCTCTTTTTGTTAATTCTAATAATGTAATTTTATTTTTTGATTGTTCTTGAGTTTTATAAAATGTTACAATATCTGGTGTAGCACTTCCTAAAACTAATGGAGCTTTATTTTCTTTTGCTAATATTTTAGCAATCTCTTTTGCATTATATCTTGGATTTGTTTCTGATTTATATGAACTATCATGTTCTTCATCAATTATGATTATTCCAATATTTTCAATAGGTGCAAATATTGCAGACCTTGCACCAATTACTATTCTTGCTTTCTTTTCTTGAATTCTTTCCCATTCATCATGTCTTTCACCAATAGATAATTTGCTATGTAATATAGCAATTTCTTCTTTTCCAAATCTTGAGATAAATCTATCTAGCATCTGTGGTGTTAATGATATTTCTGGAACTAAGACAAT
The DNA here is from genome assembly GCA_964449925.1 of uncultured Clostridium sp. Classification (GTDB taxonomy): domain Bacteria; phylum Bacillota; class Clostridia; order TANB77; family CAG-508; genus CAG-269. The sequence continues at coordinate 6,571 of CAYVCM010000016.1, read as the reverse complement.
TGCATTTTTTCCATCTTGTAATACTTTTTCAATTAATTGCAAATATACTTCTGTTTTTCCTGAACCAGTAACACCATATAGTAAAAATTGTTGGTATTTTTCTTGTTCAATGGCTCTTTCAACAGATTTATATGCTCTTTCTTGTTCTTCTGTTAATTCCAATTTATTTGTTCTTTCACAATCTCTTCCTAATAGTGGATTTCTTTCTACTTTTTTTTCTATTATTTCTAAATATTCATTTTTTATTAAAGTATTTACAATTCCTCTTGCACAGTCTGTAAACATTTCAATTTCTGGAACAGTTGCTCCTTCATTATTTTTTACAAAATTTAATATTCTTTTTTGTTTTTCAGATTTTATTTTTTGTGTTTCTATTTCAAAATTAATTTCTTCTAAATCTTTTTTTAAATATACACAATTTACAGTTTTGTCTTGTATTCTTTTTTCTTTATCTTTATTTCTTGTCCCTGGTGTTAGCATTAATTTAATACAATCAGATACATTACAAAAATATCGTTTTGCCATCCATTTTGCTAAATTAATTTGCTTATCAGTTAGATTTTCTTCTAATTTAATAATATCTTTTACTTCAAAATCTGATTTTTCTTTTATTCCTACAACAAATGCTTCTGTTAATTTTTCTCCATTACCAAAAGGAACTAATACTTTACTTCCTACTAATATTAGTTCTTCTAATTCCTTTGGTATGTTATAGTCAAAGGTTCTATTCAGTTTTTTTGCTCCTCTGTTTATTATGACTTCTGCTATCATTAAATTCTCCTTTTATTTTTCTCATAATATTTATATCACACCACATTTTTTATTTCAACTACCAAATGAACATTAGGGACGGGTCAAATCGTTTAAAAATTGAACAAAAGGGACAGACCTGTTACCATTAGTTATACTTTGATTCCTGGCAGGTTATGTATTATATAAAAAAATGAAATAATTTTGCGTATCTAAATTTGAGTATAGAAATTGTTAAAGAAAAAAGTGAGGAATGCTCATTTTGCTAATGCTTTATAGCAACAATGAGAGAGGCGCACTTTTTTCTTGTACAATTTCTATGAAAATTTGGCTTATACAAAATTATGTAATGATTTTATATAATACATAACCTGCCAGGAATCAAAGTATAACTAATGGTAACAGGTCTGTCCCTTTTGTTCAATTTCTGAACGATTTGACCCGTCCCTATATCTTATGCTGTTTCTTTTTCTTTGTTTTCCGGTACTTGTCTTTTTTTCTTATCTTTTTTCTGTTTTGTTGTATTTTGAGTAATAAGAATATCTGGTGCTTCATTATCTAATATAGTTTGTTTAGTAATAATACATTTTTCAATATTTGGATTAGATGGTATATCAAACATGATATCTCTCATTCTTTCTTCAATAATAGAACGCAACCCTCTCGCACCTGTTTTTCTTTCTATAGCTTTATCTACAATTGCTCCAATAGCATCTTCTTCAAATATTAATTCGACTCCATCAATTTCAAATAATTTTTGATATTGCTTAATTAATGAATTTTTTGGCTCTTTTAATATTTTTATTAATGCATCTCTATCTAATTCTTGTAAAGTTGCTATAATTGGAAGTCTTCCTATAAATTCTGGAATCAACCCATATTTTAATAAATCTTGTGGTAGCAATTCTTTGAACACTTCATATTTACTGATTTCTTTTTGGCTTTCAATTTTAGAACCAAAACCAATTGATTTTTTACCTGTTCTGTCTTTTATAACATCTTCTAATCCTTCAAAAGCACCTCCACAGATAATTAAAATATTTTCTGTATTAATTTGAATTAATTCTTGGTTTGGATGTTTTCTTCCTCCTTGTGGTGGTACTGATGCAATAGTTCCTTCTATTATTTTTAATAGTGCTTGTTGCACACCTTCTCCACTAACATCTCTAGTAATTGATGGATTTTCTGATTTTCTGGTAATTTTATCAATTTCATCTATATAAATAATTCCTTTTTCGGCTTTTTGTACATCTCCATCTGCCGCTTGAATTAGTTTTAGTAGAATATTTTCAACATCTTCTCCTACATATCCAGCCTCTGTAAGTGTTGTAGCATCTGCTATTGCAAATGGAACATCTAAAATTTTTGCAAGTGTTCTTGCTAATAATGTTTTTCCACAACCTGTTGGTCCTAATAATAAAATATTACTTTTTTGGATTTCTACATCATCTTCTTTTGTTGCAATTTCTTCATGTGCAATTCTTTTATAATGATTATATACAGCAACAGACAATGTCTTTTTAGCATCTTCCTGCCCAACTACATAGTCATCTAATACTTTTTTGATTTCTTTTGGACTTGGAATATCATTCAATTCATTTAATGTATATCCTGCTTTGTCATCATCATATAATTCTGATTCTATTATACTATTGCAAAGGTCTATACATTCATCACAAATATATACACCTGGTCCTGCAACAATTTTTCTAACATTTTCTTGTGCCTTACCACAAAATGAACATCTTACACTTTTAGGTACATCATTTTTTGCCATCTTTTTCATTCCTTCCTAAAATCTTTTTATTAAGCTTCTTATATTATATTAATTTTTAAAATTATTATACACTTATTTTTATACAAAATCATATTGCGTTTTTTAACATTTTTTCTATTTATAACATTTTAAAAACTCTACATTTTTGTTTAGCTTTAAGTTTTACAAAGTAAAACTTATGCATAATCTTCAAAGCAAAATATTATAAACTTTTTAAATTTTAGGGCTAAAAGTAATTATTGTCTTTTGTCCATAATCCCATCAATTAATCCATATTTTAAAGCTTCTTCTGATGTCATGTAATTATCTCTTTCTGTATCTTTTTGAATTTGTTCCACTGTTTGACCTGTTCTTTCACTTAAGAATTTGTTTAATTTTTCTCTTGTTTTTACTAAATGATCTGCATGTATTTTTACTTCTGTTGCTTGTCCAGAAAGTCCACCACCACCGATTAATGGTTGATGAATTAAAATTTCTGCATTTGGTGTTGCAAATCTCTTTCCTTTTTCTCCGGCTGCTAATAATGCTGCTCCCATACTTGCAGCCATACCTATGCAGATTGTTGATACTGGACATTTTATATAATTCATTGTGTCTATAATTCCCATTCCATCTGTAATAGAGCCTCCTGGCGAATTAATATATAAATTAATATCTTTATCTGGGTCTTCTGATTCTAGGAATAATAATTGTGCAATAACTAAGCTTGCTGTTGTACTATTAACATCTTCTCCCAAGAAAATAATTCTATCTTTTAATAATCTTGAAAAAATATCGTAAGATCTTTCTCCTTTACTTGTTTGTTCTATAACATAAGGTACTAAACTTGCTTTTTCTAACATATTAAAATCCTCCTTTAAATTTTTAAATGAATTTTATAAATACAATTTTTTTTCGCCTTATTAATACATATATTTCTATTGTTATATATATATATTTCGTAAGGCTATTATCAATATATTCTACTAAATTCTAATTGTCAAAAAAGCTGAGGCTAAAATTTAACTAACATATTTCACACCCCAACCTTTCATCTTTTTTATATTTTTTATTTCTTTATTTTTGCATTTTCTACTAGAAAATCAAGTGCTTTTTCTGATTCTAATCCTTGTTTTATATAATTTTTTACATTTTCGTTTTTTAAGAATTCTTCATCATTTTCTCTACCATAATTTTTTGCCATTTCTTTCATTTTCTCTTCTATATCTGTATCTGATACATCTATTTTTTCAGCTTTTATAACTGCTTCTAATGTTAGACGAGACTTAATAGCTTCTGTCGCTTGTGGTTCATATTCTTTTTGCATTTCTTCTTTTGTTTTTCCCATCATTTGAAGATATTGATCTAATTTTAATCCTTGATAAGATAGTCTTTGCTCCATATCTTTTAGCATATTTTCTGTTTCTGTTTCTATCATTCCTGATGGAATATCTACTTTTACATTTTCACATACTGCTTTTATAACAGCATCTTGTGTTTCATATTTTGCTCTTTCATCATTTTCTTTTTGTTTCTTTTCTTTTATACTATCTTTTAACTCTTTTAAAGTATCAAATTCACTAACATCTTTTGCAAATTCATCATCTAATGTTGGTAATTCTTTTTTCTTAATTTCATTTACTTTTACCTTAAATGTAGCATCTTTTCCAGCTAAGTCTTTTGAAAAATATTCATCTGGAAATTTTACTTTTATGTCTTTTTCTTCATCAATTTTCATACCAACAACTTGATCTTCAAAACCTGGGATAAATGTATTGCTTCCAATTTCTAAGTCATGATTTTCTGCTTTTCCACCTTCAAAAGCAACACCATCTACAAATCCTTCAAAATTAATGTTAGCAATGTCTCCATTTTCTACTGGTCTATCTTCAATTGATACTATTCTTGCATTGTGTTCTTGCATATGTCCTAATTCATGGTCTATATCTTCATCTGTTACTTTGTATTCTATTTTTTCGATTTCTACACCTTTATATTTACCAAGTTGTGCTTCTGGTTTTGTTTGGAATACTGCTGTAAATATTAAGTCTTGTCCTTTTCCAATTTGTGTTATTTCAATATCTGGTCTGCTAACTACTTCTAATTTGTTCTCTTCTACTGCTTTTTCTAGTTCACTAGGAACCACTTCATTGAAAGCATCTTCATAAAAAATTTCTTTTCCATAATATTTTTCAACTATGTTCATTGGTGCTTTTCCTTTTCTGAATCCTGGTATATTAAAATATTTTGCACTTTTAAAATATACTTTTTTTGTTGCCTCATCAAATTTTGAAGCTTCTATTGTCATATTTAATTTTACTTCATTTGCGTTTTCTGTTTTTTCTACTTTACATTCCATTTTATTCATCCTTTCTTTATTCATATAGCTTAATCATTATACCACATTTTTCCTATTTTGCAAGGATTTTTAAATATTTTTTAAAAAATACTTGTTTTTTTTGTACTTTTATGTTACACTTGTTAATAGTCAGTTTATTTTAAAAATTAGGAGGTGCAGTTAAGAATGGCTAAATGTGCAATATGTGAAAAATCAGTTAATCATGGAAATAAACTTAGTATTACACGTTCTCACATTAGTAAAAGATCTTCTCGTACATGGAAACCAAATTTAAGAAGTGTTAAGGTTGTAGAAAATGGTGAGACAAAGAGAATTTATGTATGTGCTAAATGTTTAAAAAATGGAAAAGTAAAAAGAGCTTAAGCTCTTTTTTTGTTTATGTCTCCAGTAAGACAGATTTGATAAAATTTAATTTTTATCTTTTATTCCAAATATGAATTTAACAATACCTCTCAAAAACTTTGGAACTTTTTTTACTACTATTGTCATTTATGTATCCCTCCTTTTATATTAGCATGATAGCCACATAAATCCAACGCATACCACTACTACTCCTATTATAAATAACCATCCACTTATTGGAAGTAGTAAAACTAGTAATATACCTAACCCTAAACCTATTAAACAGATTGCAAGTGTTTTTCTAAATAATTTTAACACATTTACTACCTCCATTCTCCTTTGTATATTATATTCTTTTATCTTTTTTATGTTACTCTTATGATAATTCTTGTTAAATTAGTTATCTTATAATTAACATCTAACAAATATCCGTTACTGTTTAGGCGGCATATTCTAGCATAAAATTGAATAGCAAAGATACTAAATTATACCTTTACTATAACTGTCCTTAAATTGACTTTTTATCAATTTTTCTTTACAATATAAGAAATGTAAATATGAAAGGATAATATATATGAAACAAATAGATGCAATTAAAATAGTAGAAATTTTGAAACAAACATATCCAGATGCTACTTGTAGTTTAGATTTCAAAACTCCTTTTCAAGCTGTTGTTGCAGTTATTCTTTCTGCACAATGCACAGATGAGAGAGTAAATAAAACAACTCCTCCTCTTTTTAAAAAATGCAAAACTGCTCAAGACTTTGCAAATTTAAATCTGAAAGAACTTGAAGAAATAATACATCCATGTGGATTTTTTAAAAATAAAGCAAAAAATATCAAATTATGTGCCACACAGGTTTTAGAAAAATTTGATGGACAAATACCAGATAATATGCAAGATTTATTGAGTTTAGCAGGTGTTGGTAGAAAAACTGCTAATGTTGTTTTATTAGAAGTTTTTGGAATTGCAGAAGGCATTGCTGTTGATACACATGCTAAGCGAATTTCTAATTTAGTTGGTCTATCTAATGAAAAAGATCCTGAAAAAATTGAACAGGATTTAATTAAAATTTTTCCAAGAGAGTATTTGAAAGATATTAATCATTTATTTGTATGGCATGGTAGAAATACTTGTATTGCTAGAAATCCAAAATGTGATAGTTGTACTATTAAAGAATATTGTAAATATTATAAGAAAAATATGCACTAATCAAATCGAAGATTTGATTCTTTCTATTATAATGTGAAAATCATTCATATATTTGTATATTTATTTTTCTTTTCTCCATACTACTATATAGAGGTGATTTTTTGACAAATATTAATTGTTCACTAAATTGTATTTATCAAAAGGATGGTAA